>CAXUNV010000387.1:0-4976 GCA_964252355.1 uncultured Chthoniobacterales bacterium
GGCCACATGGGAGTAAAGTTCGCCCGGGCGTTCGGCGCGCACGTGGTCCTCTTCACGACCTCTCAGGGCAAAATTGAAGACGGCCTGCGCCTTGGCGCGCACGAAGTCGTGATCTCCAAAGATCAGGCGGAGATGGCCAAGCACGCCGGCAGCTTTGACTTCATTTTGGACACGGTCTCGGCGTCGCACGACGTCAACGCCCTCCTGGGCCTGCTCAAGCTCGACGGCACCCTGTGCTTGGTCGGTTTGCCCGAAAACCCTCTGCCTGTGAGGGCGTCCCTTGTCGCCTTCCCGCGCCGCAACTTCTCGGGATCGGGCATCGGCGGCATCGCCGAAACCCAGGAAATGCTCGACTATTGCGCCGAGCACGGGATCGTCTGCGACGTCGAGACCATCGGCATCGGGGACATCAACGAGGCGTACGATCGAATGGTGAAGCAGGACGTGAAGTACCGGTTCGTCATCGACCTAGCGTCGCTGCGGGAAACGCCGGCGGCGTGAGGCGCCGCGCGCTGCGTGGGGTTCCCAGTTGCCGGTTGAGCGTTCGGCGCTCGACGAGCTTTATACGCTCGCTGCGCCTGTGAACACCGATTACGTTGCGGGGTATGAGCCTTCCTGAAGACGTTCGTGGGTCTGGCGCCGAGCCGCCCGACGGCGACCCTCGAGAGGGGATGGGGTCTCAGACGGGGGAAAGAGGCGGCGTCGCCGACGAGCTGCCTGCCCTGGCGCCGGATCTGGTGGAGCAGGAGCTCGGCGAAGCGATCGACGACGTCGTGCCGACGCGCAGCTTCCACCTGCTGCCGATGGTGGGACTCGGCGGATCGGCGGGTAGCATTCCCGCCTTGGAACAGTTCCTCGGGGCGATGCCGGCGGATTCTGGCATAGCGTTCGTGGTCATCCTGCACCTCTCGCCGGAACGCGAAAGCAACTTGGCGGCACTGTTGTCACGCTGGACGGCGATGCCGGTGACCAACGTCGAGGACGGCATGACCGTGGAAGCCAACCACGTCTACGTGATCCCGCCGGGCAAGCACCTCTCGTCGTTGGATGGCCAGCTTCGGCTCACCGAACTGGGGCACGGGCAGGGGCGGCGGGTGGCGGTCGACATCTTCTTCCGCACGCTCGCCGACTCGCACGGCCCGCGCGCGGCGGCGGTCGTGCTCTCCGGCGTGGACGGTGATGGCGCGATCGGGATTAAGCGGATTAAGGAGTGCGGCGGGTTGACGATTGCGCAGGACCCTGATGAGGCGGAGCACCCGGGCATGCCGCAGACGGCCATCGGCACCGGCATGGTGGATTGGGTGTTGCGCGCGACCGACATGCCGGAACGCCTGTTGGCGTACCGGGCCCGCGGGGAGCGCCTACAGGTGCCGTCGGAGCAAGGCCCGCAGCCGGCGCTGGCCCCGCGCACGTCGGACGATGAGGACGAAGCGGCGTTGCGCGACGTGCTCGGCTACCTACGCACGCGCACGGGCCGGGACTTTTCATACTACAAGCGCGCTACCATCGTGCGGCGCATTTCGCGCCGGCTGCTCATCAACGCGCTGGACAGTTTGCCGGCCTACCTCGCGTTCTTGCGAACGCACCCAGGCGAGGCGGGCGCGCTGCTGCAGGACCTGCTCATCTCGGTGACCAACTTCTTCCGCGATCGCGATGCGTTCACCGCGTTGGAGGCAATGGTTCCGGGACTGTTCATGGGCAAAGGGCCGGGAGACACCGTGCGCGTCTGGGTGCCAGCGTGCGCCACCGGCGAGGAGGCTTATTCCCTGACGATGCTCTTGCTGGAACACGCGCGCTCCGTGGACGCCGCACCCGGCATCCAAGTGTTTGCGTGCGACTTGGACCAAGCAGCCATCGGGCTGGCGCGGGTTGGCGTCTACCCGGAGACGATCGCCGCGGACGTCAGCGAAGAGCGCCTGCGGCGGTTCTTCGTGAATGAGCACGGCACTTACCGCATCCGGCGCGAGGTGCGCGAGATGTTGCTGTTCGCCACCCATGACTTGCTGAAGGACGCACCGTTCTCGCGCATGGACCTGGTCTCGTGCCGCAACCTCCTCATCTACCTAAACCGAGAGGCCCAACAGCGCGCCCTGGAGATCTTCCACTTCGCCCTGCAGCCGCACGGTCTCCTGTTCATCGGCGCGTCGGAAACGGTGGATGACGGCAGTTCGCTTTTCGAAGTGCTGGACAAAAAACACCGCATCTACCGGCATCGCCCGGTCCAACGGCTTGGGCTGCCTGTGCCTTCGGGCCGCAGCACGCTCGCCTGGACGCTGGAGGCGCAGCGTAAGTCTCGCGCCGGCCCAGTCCTACCGGGGCAGGTTTTTGGCCGCGTTCCTGCCCCGCCGTCGCCGCCCGCCGGCGTCGAGTCAGGCGTCGACGTGATGCCCGACGAATTGCACTTTCGTCTGCTGGAACGCTTGGCGCCGCCATCCGTCCTGTTGAACCGCGATCATGAGGTCGTGCACGTCTCTGAACGCGCCGGTCAGTTCTTCAAGGTTCTCGGTGGGCGGCCGACCCTGAACCTGCTGAACATGGTGCATCCCATGCTGCGGACCGAGCTGCGGACCGCCCTGTTGTCTGCGGCGGAGACTGGCGCGCCGGTGGACGTGCCGCAGGTGCCGATCGAGCTGGAGGGGAGGGCGCAGGCCGTCAATCTGCGCGTGTCGTTCGACCACAAGCCGGCGCCGGGCTACTTCCTGGTGGTGTTCGAGGCGGTCGCGGCCGATTCGTCCGCGGAAAGGTCCGACAAGAAGGGCCTGGAGCCGGAAAGCGTTGTGCGGCAGCTCGAGCGGGAACTGGAAGACCGGCGGACGCGTGAGCGCGACATGGCCGAGCAGTACCAGGCCGGCTCGGAGGAGCTGAAGGCGAGCAACGAAGAGCTCCAAGCGATGAACGAGGAGCTGCGCTCCGCGACCGAGGAGCTGGAAACCAGCCGCGAAGAGCTGCAGTCGATCAACGAAGAGCTCACGACGGTGAACCAGGAGCTGAAAAGCAGGGTGGACGAGCTGGGCCATCTGAACAGCGACCTGCAAAACCTCATGGGCGCGACCGCCATCGCCACCGTTTTCCTAGATCGCCAGTTGCGCATCACCCGCTACACGCCCAGCGCGGTGGAGCTCTTCAACCTGATCCCGACCGACGTGGGCCGGCCTTTGCGGGACCTTTCCCGGCGGCTTGATTACGCCGACTTGGAACGCGACGCCGTGAGCGTGCTCGACCGGTTGATGCCAATCGAGCGCGAGGTCGGCGACGACAACCACTGGTTCCTTGCGCGGCTTCTGCCATACCGGACCGTGGAAGACCGCATCGCCGGCGTGGTGCTTGCCTTCGTCGACATCACGGCGCGCAAACAGGCCGAGGCGGCGCGCCGCGAGAGCGAGCGCTTACGCCTCCTGGTGATGGCCAGCTCAGACGTCTTCTACCGCATGAATGCGGACTGGAGCGAGCTGCGCAGCCTCCAGGGCCAGGATTTCCTCGTCAGCACCGAAGAGCCCAGCCGCACTTGGCTCCAAGCCTACGTCCCCGAAGAGGAACGCCCGCGGGTCCTGGCGGCCATCCACGAAGCCATCCAGGCCAAGACCACTTTTGCCTTGGAACACCGGGTCAGGCGCGTGGACGGCTCGGTGGGCTGGACGCTCTCGCGCGCGGTACCCGTTCTGAATGCGCAAGGCGAGATCACCGAATGGCTTGGCGCGGCCAGCGACATCACCGAACGCAGACGTTCGCAAGAAGCGTTTCAAGCCAGTGAGGAGCAGTTTCGGCTGCTGGTGGAGAGCGCGCGCGAGTACGCCATCTTCAGCACGGACTCGGACCTGCGGGTGACGACTTGGAATCCGGGCGCCGAGCGCATCCTGGGCTACACCGAACGGGAAATCCTCGGCAAGTCCGGCAGCATCATCTTTACGCCGGAGGACCGTGCCTCCGGCCAAGTGGACGCGGAGAAGCACGAGGCGCTTGTGCACGGTCGCGCCGTCGACGAGCGCTGGCACCTCCGCAAGGACGGTTCGCGCTTTTGGGGCAACGGCTTTTCGATGGCCATGCAAGACGACGCCGGCAAGTCCGTCGGTTTTGTCAAGATCCTGCGCGACGCCACCGAATCGCGCGCCGCCCAGCAGGCGGTGGAGGCCAGCCGCGAACAACTTTGGGAAGCGTTGCAGGAAGCGGAAACGGCGCATGCCCAACTCGAGGCTGCCAGCCAAGCCAAAGATCAATTCTTAGCCGTGCTTTCGCACGAGCTTCGCACGCCGCTAACCCCGGTGCTGATGACCCTTCACGCCCTGGTGCAACGGCAGGACTTGGACGCCGGGGTCAAAGAGATGCTGGAGATGATCGACCGCAACGTGCTGCTCGAAGCGGGCCTCATCGACGACCTGCTCGACGTGACCCGCATCTCGCGCGGCAAGCTCGAAGTCGTGCGCGCCGGGATGGACCTGCACGACGCCGTGCAGGGTGCCGTGGAAATCAGCACGCCGGAGATCAAGGCCAAATCTCAACGGTTGACGCTGTTGCTTGAGGCAGCGGACCACCGCGTGTCTGGTGATTTTGCGCGACTGCAGCAACTGTTTTGGAATCTTCTCAAGAACGCGTCCAAGTTCACCCCCGCTAATGGCGACATCACGATTCGTTCTGGCCAGGAGGGCGACCGCACCGTGGTGCAGGTGATCGATACCGGCATCGGCATCGCCAAAGAGATCCTCGCGAAAATCTTTGATCCCTTCGAACAGGCACGAGAAGGTGCGGGGGCCTTGGCCGGGGCTGGGCGATCGCGAAGGCCATCGTCGAGGCGCACGGCGGCACCCTTGCCGCCGCTAGCCCCGGGCGCGACCGGGGTGCTACTTTCACCGTCAGCCTGCCATTGTTGCGGGCGGGCGGACCTGAAGATAGCAAGTAGCAGATCGTCCATCGCCAAACGGAACGCAGGGGGATGCCGCGCCTCACCATCGAGTGGTAGGGCAAGGCGCCCAACGAGACAC
>CAXUNV010000388.1:0-4676 GCA_964252355.1 uncultured Chthoniobacterales bacterium
CTCACCGGCGTTGAGGCCGTAACGTTCCTGGTGCCAGCGCAACAGATTGCAAGCTCCTGCGTGGGTGACCATCACCCCTTTTGGCTGTCCCGTGGAACCCGAGGTGTAGATCACGTACGCCAAGTGCTCCGGCCGGACCGTCCGACCGAGTCCGGCGCCCCCCGACGTTGGCGGAAGGCGCAACGTCAAGGGAAGGGTGACCCGGTCGGGCCGGTGGGGTGCCCTGGCCCGCAGGTGCTCGGCCGCCAAGGTGACGCACGGGGCCGCGTCGTCGAGGATGAAGGCGAGCCGCCCGCTGGGCAGCGCGGGATCGAGCGGAAGGTAAGCACCCCCGGCTTTCAGGGTGGCGAGAAGGCCCACCACCATCTCCGGGGAGCGTTCGGCCAACACCGCGACCAGCCGGTCCGGACCCACCCCATGGCCCTGGAGTTCGATCGCCAGCGCGTCGGCCGCGCCAGCCAACTGCGCGTACGTCCACCGCTCGTCCGCGAAGACGAGCGCGACGGCCTCGGGCGTCTCGCCCGCCTGCGCCTCAAACCATTCGTGGAGCAGGTGGGGGCCCGGGTACTCGTGGGACGTCGTGTTCCACCCCTCCACGATCTCGCGTCGCTCGGTCGGCGTCAGGAGGCTGTACTCGCTTACTCGCTGGTCCGTGCCGCTGACGATCTGCGTCAACAGCGTGCGAAAATGGGACAGCCAACGCCCCACGCTGCTTTCCGCAAACAGGTCGCGGCAGTAGTCGGCTTGGATCTCCAAACTGCCGTCGGGCTTTTCGGCGATGTTCAGGTACACCTCGCACATGGCGGTGTCCGCCGGCCCGCGGTACGGGACGCCCTCCGTCAGCAGCGCGAACCCGGCGCCTGCCGCCACCCGCCGGAAATCGCCGCTCTCGAAATTGAACAGCACGGAAAAGAGGGGAAAGCGCGCGGGGTCCCGCGGCAGGGCGGGCGTACCCACCAAAGAACCGACGAAGAACTCCTGGTGCTCGCTCGCGTCCAGGACCGTTCGTTTCACGCTTGCCAACAGCTCGGAAAAGAGGTCCGCCGACCGGACGACGTCGCGCAAGGGGAGCACGTTGGTGGTGTTGGCGAAAAGGGTCTCACCCCCGCCCAAATCCCGAACGCCGCCCGCGAAGGTGACGCCCACCGCGAAATCCTCCTGGCCGGAAAGCTTGTGGAGCAGCACCTTGAACGCGCTGAGCAGCAGCATGAAGAGGGTCGCCCGCTGGCCGGAGGCGACCCGGCGTAGGGCCACCGCGGTTTCCGCCGACAAGTGCGTCGAGAGGCGTGCCCCACGGTAGGAGACCATGCTAGGCCGCGCGAAATCCAGCGGCAGCTCCAGCGGCGGCACGTCCGCAAGGTGCGCCTGCCAAAAAGCGGCGTCGTCCGGCGTCGACAGGGTCGGTTGCCGCGCCACGAACTCGCTGAGCTGCATCGGCGGTTCATCGATCGCCTCACTCCCGTACGCGCTGCAGAACTCCTCAAGGAAGCGCCAGTAGGACGGGCCGTTCCCGAGGACGTGATGGAAATTGAAGGTGAGCAGCACCTGGTCCGGCAGACGGACCGCAGCCACCCGCAACAGGGGCGCCTCGCCGGCGCGGAACGGTTCGCGGCTGGCTTCCAGCAGGTTGACCGTGGCCCGTTCCCAAGCCTCCTCGGCGGAAAGGGTCGACAGGTCGAGGTAGGCAATCGGACACTCCGCGGCTGGATGCACGGTTTGGGTCAGGCCCTCGGCGTCGATCGCCGTGCGCAGCGCCTCGTGCCGCGCCACGGTCGCGTCCAAGGCCCGTTGCGCACGCGCCGCGTCGTACGGCCCACGCACGGTCAGGGTGACGGCTTCGTGGTACGCTCGGAACCCGGTTTCATCCATCGCGCCAATTGCCCACAAGCCCTGTTGGGCGGGCGTCATCGGGATCGTCCGACCGCTGCCCACCGGCACCGTGGTCGTTGGCAAGGGGTGCAGTTCCACCGGACCTGACGCTCGCGCAGTCGGGGGGACCGTCCCCGCGACCCGGTTTTTCAAATCGACTAAGTGGGGCAGCGCCTCCAGCACGGCGCGGTCGTCGACGCCGAAATCAAGGAAGCAGCCGACTTCGTCAACGCCCATCTCCCGCAACCGTTCCGCCACCCGGGCGCACGTCTCCGGGGAGCCGACGAATGCCTTGCCCTCGACATAGTCGTCAAAGGCGCGGTTGAGCAGGTAGGCGATGTCCCGTTCGTCGACGTCGACGTGGCCCTGCTCGCTTTCCAAGCGCTTCTGAGAGTTGTCTAGGAACGAGCGCAGGTAATCGCAAAGCGGCTTTCTCGCCGTCTCCCGCGCGGCACGGACGTCCGAACCCACGAAGGTGTGGGCGAGGATCGTCACGTGACCCTTGGCCGGGTCGTGTCCGTGCCTCTCCAAGGATTCGCGGTAGAGGCGGATCTTTGCCGCCACCTCGTCCAGCGACTGGTTCATCAGGTAACCCAAAACGCCGATGCCGAGTTCGCCCGCCTTGACGAAGGATTCGGCGTGGATGGAGGTGAGCCAAACGGGCAGTTCCGGCTGCTTGGGCTGGGGGTGGATGCGGAACGTGAAATCTCCCCCGGTGCCCGACGGGAGCGTGCACTCCTGCCCCCGCCAGAGCCGCCGGATCATTTCCAAATCTTGCAGGTTGAGCTCCCGCCGTCGCGTCCAGCGGTCCGGCGCGAGCACGAAATCGTTGGGGTGCCAACCCGAGGCGATCGACATACCGACCCGTCCGCCCGAAAGGTTGTCGACCACGGCCCACTCCTCCGCCACGCGCACGGGATGGTGCAGCGGCAGGACCACGCTGCCCGCCCGCAGCTGCAAACGGGTTGTCTGACGGGCCAAAGCCGCCGCCAGCAAGGATGGGTTGGGTGAAAACCCGCCGATCGGGTGAAAGTGGCGTTCCGGCAACCAGATCGCCGCAAAACCATGCTCATCGGCGAACTCCGCGGCTCGGAAAAGCAGGTTGTACTTGGCCGCGTCGTACGCAGCCGGGTAATTGCCGAAGAAGTACAACGAGAACGCGAGCGCCTTCTGGGCGGCGGTCACGGACGTGGAGGGTGCAAAGTCCCCGCGGGCGCTGTCGACGACGTCGACGACCTCGGCGGGCGCGAGCGCGACCGTGTCGGCAACCTCCGTCGCCAGGGCCGGAGAGCCGACCGGCGCGACCGTCTCGTCCGCGGGCTCGGTGATCGGTCGGCGGGAAGGCGGGAAGAAGCCGCCGTCCTGCATCTCGCGGACGCTCGCCTTGAAGGCGTCAACGAACCGTTGGAGGTCGTCGTCGGTGTGCGCCGTCGATAGGAAGCAAGGGCGGCCTTCCCAGATGTGGATGCCGCGTTCGCGAAGGTGGAAATAAAGCAGCCCGCCGTAGCGGCACCCCTCGTCGAAATGAAGGTAAAACAACGACGAAAATTCTTCGATGTGCAGGGGCGCGCCTTCTTCTCGCAGGAAACCGTTGAGGCGCGCCACCATGCCGGCCGTGCGTGCGTTGAGACCTTCCTGCAGCGCCGGTCCGCTTTTTTGGAGGTGCGAAAGGACGGCCAGCGACGTCGCCATGGTCAGCGGGTGGCGGATGTAGGTGCCGGCGAAGAACGTGACGCCGACTTCGGGAAAGGACCCGTCGCCGTAAGACCACTGGCCGCCGTCGAGCGCATCCATGTAGAGCGGCGAACCCGCCAAGGCACCGATGGGTAAGCCGCCGCCCATGATCTTGCCGTAGGTGGCCAGGTCGGCCCGGACGCCGAAATGGGCTTGTGCACCGCCGGGATGGCACCGAAATCCGGTGATGACTTCGTCGAACACCAGCGCCACCTCGTGGCGACGGGTGATTTCGCGCAGTTCGTGGAGGAACTCCCGGGGCTGCAGGTCGGGCCGGCGGCTCTGCACCGGTTCGACCAGCACGGCGGCGAGCTCGCCCGCAGAAGCCTCGATCTGGCGCAGCGCTTCCGGCGTGCCGTAATCCGTGACCAAGACGTCGCGGACGGCGTGTTCCGGAATGCCAGGCGCGACCGGTACCGAACGTCGGACCCCGTCCAGGGTGTTGGCTCGCACGAGCACTTCGTCGTTGATGCCGTGAAAACCGCCGGTGGTGGCGATGCGGTTCCGGCCCGTGACGGTGCGGGCGACGCGCACGGCCGCAAGCACCGCTTCGGACCCCGTGTTGCAGAAGGCGACCCGCTCCATCCCGGTCAACTCGGCGACCAACTCGGCCACCGCGGGCGCAAGGATGGTGGCGGGTCCGACTTCCATGCCCCGCTCGAGTTGGGCAGCCAAGGCCTCCTTGACCACGGCCGGCGCATGCCCGAGCAAGTTGGTGCCGAAACCCATCGTGAAATCGACGTAATCGCGGCCGTCGAGGTCGGTCATGTGGGAGCCGCTCGCCCCCGTGACGTAGATGGGGTAGACCATCTCCTTCCAGGCCCGGTTGAAGCCGGACACCGAACGCGGGTCGGCAAACCGGCGCCGGTGCTTCGCCGCTTCGGCTTTGGAACGCGCCGTCCGGGCGGCATAACGCGCGGTGAGGTCGCGAACGTGCGCCCGTTGCTTCTCGGTCAAGCCAAGGGCGTCCGTGCGGTCGATGGCCTTGTACGGCCCGAACCGCGCGGGCGCGTCTGCCGTCCCCGCCGGGGCTGGCGCGGTTTTGACGTCCCGTTCGCGAGCCTCTGCCAACG
>CAXUNV010000388.1:4686-4947 GCA_964252355.1 uncultured Chthoniobacterales bacterium
GGGGGGGGGGGGCGGCCCCCGGGGGGGGGGGGGGGTTTTTGCCGCCGCGTGGCGGCCCCGCGCCCACCGCGCGGGGCGCCCGGGGGGGGCCGGCATCGGTGCTGGCCAGGGGTACGGGAGTGCGGGAAGCGCCGTCTTCGTGAACCGGAGCGGTGGGCGGTCCACCGGGACCCCCGGGCGTATGGCCATTCTGGAGGGCGGCAATCTGCCGCGCCAGACTTTCCACCTGGGCGGACAGCGTCGCTAAGAGCGGCTGAGGCA
>CAXUNV010000389.1:0-1515 GCA_964252355.1 uncultured Chthoniobacterales bacterium
GAGAAGTTCGACCCGGAGTTGCGGTCCCGTTATCAGCAGCTCCTGCAGTTGCGCGACTACGTCACGGACCTGCAGAACACCCTGCAAGCCGAAGGCAAGGAAATGCAGCCGGCGGAACGGCAGGAAGCGCCGGCGGACGTCGCCACCTCGGTGAACCTGCGCGACATGGCGTTTGCCCGCGCGAGCACCTACTCGGAAATCCTCGAAGAGGTCGACGCCGCCCTGGGCCGGATTGAGGACGGTACCTACGGCATCTGCGAACTGACCGGCCAACGCATCCCGGACGATCGGCTCGACGCCATGCCCTGGACCCGCTTCACCGCCGAAGCCGAAGCGAAGCTCGAGGGCGAAGGCAAACCCCCCGTCCGCTTCGAATTGCCGCAAGCGGGACGCGTTCGGGGTGGTCCCGAGAGTGGCGCGGTCCCGCCAGGCGACGACGCGGAGGAGACCGTCGACGAGGGACCGCCGTCCCCGTCGTAGCGCGAAGGGAGCCAAAGGCCAAAGACGGCCCACGCTTACCGCAAAAATGACCGTAGCCAGAGGGTCTTCAGACCTTTTAGCCTTTGGCCTCTTTCCTTTGTCATCGCGCGAAGCGCGTCACCCGTGGTGCGTGCCCGCCCTGGCCTCGCCGATGTTGACCTGGACCGAGTTGGTCCGCTTGCGTCCCGCCATCTCCTCGCCGGCGTTGGGTGGTAAGCGGGCGAAGCTCACGGTGGCCAGGCACGAGATGGCGCCGACCGCCAGGAACGCCGGCCAAAAGTCTGCCAAGGTCAAAGCGTCGCTGTGGCGGAACGCCAAGCTCGCCTGCAAGGCCAGCGCGCCAACCGTCACGCCCAAGCTCAGCGAGAACTGTTGCATGACGCTGGCGAAGCTCGTCGCCGCGCTCATCTCCGCTTGCTCGACTTCGGCGTAGCTGATCGCGTTGATGCAGGTGAACTCGAGCGACCGGAAGAAGCCCCCGGCAAACAACACGATCACCATGAACACGACCGACACCGTCGGCGTGAACCACGCGGGGAACGCGATGAAGACGGCGCTCAACACGGAGTTTACCACCAGCACGCGCCGGAAACCGTACCGGCGCAGGATGGAGCCTGCCGCCGTCTTCATCCCCATGGCGCCCACCGCCGTGACGAACGTGAGCAGGCCGGAGTGGAGCGGGCTCAAACCAAAACCGAGCTGCAGCTGCAGCGGCAACAGCAACGGCACCGCGCCCACCCCGATCCGGAACAACGATCCACCGGTGATCCCCGCACGAAACGTGGGGAAACGCAGCAGGCGCAGGTCAAGGATTGGTGCCGCCGCCCGGCGGGCGTGAAAGACGTAGCCCACCGACAAGGCGATCCCGGCCGCAAACATCGCCGCCACCACCCACGGGGCGATGAACGTGACGTCTGCCGCCGCCGCGCCTGACACCAACAGGGCCAAGCCGAACCCCGATAACAAGAAACCCGCGGTATCGAAGCGCGGGACGTGTTCCGCGCGCACGTCCGGGATGTAGCGGGTGGCCAGCAC
>CAXUNV010000389.1:1525-4939 GCA_964252355.1 uncultured Chthoniobacterales bacterium
GCGATCGGCAAATTGATCCAGAAGATCCAACGCCAAGAAAAGAAGGTCGTGATGAAGCCGCCGAACGGCGGGCCGATCACCGGACCAACCAGGGCCGGGATGGTCAGCCAAGCCAGCGCGCCAACCAGTTCCGACCGGGGCACGGTTCGCAAGATCACCAGACGGCCCACCGGCACCATCATCGCCCCGCCGATCCCTTGCAGCGCGCGCGCCGCCACGAGCAGGCCGATCGTTCCGGCCAGCCCGCTCAAGGCCGACCCGAGGGCGAAGATCACGATCGCCCACCGGAACACCGGGCGCGCCCCAAACCGGTCGGCCACCCAGCCGGATGCGGGGATGAACACGGCCAAAGTCAACAAGTAAGAGGTGAGCGCCAGCTTGAGCTGGATCGGACTCTCGTGCAGGTCGCGCGCGATCGCCGGCAACGCCGTCGAAAGCACCGTGGCGTCCAAATTCTCCATGAAAAGGGCGCAAGCCACGATGAGCGGCACCAAGATCCGCAACGGCAACGTCCCGACCCGCTCGCCAAGCGCCACGTGCATGCGCCTCCCGTAACCCTCGCGAGCGTGCAGCGCCACGGGCATCATCGCAGATTGGCGGATTGCAGTTGTCCACGGGCACTTTGGGCAACTGGGAAGCCCCGGAAGCCGGAGGCCCGCCCCAGGTCCGGCGGGGCGGTCGTGGGCCGCAAAGTGATGGTGAAAGGGCACGACGGATGGCCTTGCAAAACCCGAGCGGCCACGGGACCCCGGCGCGCCGAACGTTCAGGGTATCGGCGCCACCACGGCTGCCGGCCTTAACCGAAGAATTGCGGTCCCATGCAAAACGAGAGAGTGCCGGACAAACGGTCGGAAAAGCCAGATCAGGCGGAGCACGCCGCGAAGGACGATTCCGAGCAGAAGGCCGAAGAGGCTGGCGACGCCAAGGCGGAGGAGTTGCGGAACACGCTGCAAACCCGTGGCGAGCAGGGCAAAGGCGGCCTGGGCAGCGTGCCGTTGGACAAGCTTTGAACGCGGCCGTGCCGCTTCTCCCCCGGCGGCAACCGGCCGATGCGCAAGGGGGGGCGATCCCTCCGCGGCGAGCCCCCCGACTCACGCCCTCGCGCGGTCTGGCCTTCTCAAGACGCAGGCGTTGTCAGGAAAATGTCGTTCTCGCTCGTGCCGTTTGGGTTCACTGAGTCGACAAAAAAGACGTAAGTGGTTTTGGGCAACAGGCCGGTGAACTTCACGCTGGTGCCGGTGGTGAGCTTCAGGCCCGCCGTTTGAAAAGTGGCGTAGTCGATCGCCTCCACGATGTAACCCGTCGCGCCCTTGCCTGCCGTCCACGAAACCGTGGCGGAATTTTTTGTGACGGTGCCAAAAAGCCCCCGGGCCACCCCCGGCGGCGTGCCGCTGCCGAGGTTGGTCGTGAGAACCGAATAGGCGAAGTTACCGCCCTGGATGGTGCCCCAGCCCGTGCAGTTGTCGTACCCATACCCGGCATCGAAACCCGGGATGCCGAAGACCCGGACGTTGCCGTTGGTGCCGTCCGCGACGTCGTTCAACGGGGGGAAGAACAACCCTTGCGCAATCCGGTAGAGAAGCGGGTTGAATTCGCCGATGCCCTTGCCCAAACCGAGGTAACTCCGCGCACCGTTGACGATGCTGAGATAACCGGCCCAGATGGGTGAGGAGACGCTCGTGCCGCCAATTTGGACCCAACCACCGTTGAGGGCCGAATAAACCGCCACCCCGGTGTACGGATCGCCCACGGCCGCAACGTCCGGCACATTGCGTTTGGTCGCCGAACCGCCGTTCGCGGTAGCTACCGAAGCCGCCGGCTCGGATCCCGGGACGATCTGGTAACCGGGGATCGGCCAGTAGGCGCTCACCCCACCACCCGTTGCGCCACCCCCCAGGGCCAACTTGTTCCACACCTCCTCGTAAAGGTAGACTCCCCTCGGCCCAGTGAACAGGCTGGTGCCGCCGACCGAGGTGATGCGGGGTTGGGAACCTGGGTCCGGCGCGTTGAGTCCGACGCCGGAGCGTCCGTAAGCGCCCCCGTCGCCGGAACTGACGAAAACCGTCTGACCCTGCGCTGCCAACTGCGTAAAGAGCTGGCCTTCGGCCGTGATCTGGGCCTTGCCCTGGATCTTCTCATCCGTGCCGTAGGAAATGCTGACCGTTTGGGCGGTGCGATCATTTGCCATGGCCGCCAGGGAGTCGAGCAAGGCAACGCCGAAGTCGTCATCCCCCTCCTCGTAGACCAACACCTGTTTCACGGCGGGGTTCGTGGCCAGGACCATGTCGATGTCGAGCACCGCCTCAATCTCAACGTTGGGATCGTTGATGGCGCCGCGGTAGCCGTTCACGTTGCGCACCTTGACCGGCACCTCCGGCAGCTTGTTCTGCGAAAGGTAAACCTTGATGTCGTTCGGATCGAAACCGCCTTGCTCGAAGACTGCCACCGTCTCCGTTTTGGCCGGACCAAAACCGGTGGGGATCTGGTAAACCGTCCGCAGGTCGGAGGCGCTGTAGGCACCGCCTGGCCCGGTGCCGCCGGCCGTGTTGGTTCCCACGTTGCCCGCTACGTTTGCTCCCGGCTTCGCCCCGTTGGGGAACTTTGGGTCGTACTTCATGACCAACGGTGCGAACTTCACCGACCCGGTAAGACCAACCACACCCCCGACTTTCGAGGCGATCTCGGCTGGGACCGTCGGTGAACTGGCTGCGGAGAGGAATTCCTTGCCTTCCGCCGTCCGGTAGTTGTTCAGTTGCGTTTTGAAGAGTTCCTCAAATTGGCCAGCCGTGCCGCGGACCGACAGCGTGGTGCGGCTTTTGCTTTCCTCGTTGATCGAGAGGCGGTGCTTGGTCGCCCAGGCTTTGAGCGCCGCGTAATCCGCGGCGGTGGCCCCAAACTTTTCACCAAACTCTTCCGGGGAGAGAAACTTGCCATAGAGTGGGTCGCGCGGGTTGGCGACCCGTCCGGCAAAGGCCTCGGCACCTTGCGCATCCCGCAACGGGAGCACCAACACGACGTTCAATGGTTTGCCGGCGTCCACGCGAGCGATGGCCGCAGACCGGTTGAGCAGCGGCGAGATTTCGATGGGGACAGCCCCGTCTTCTTCAACGACCGGCGCTGCGCCGAAGCAGGGCAACACCGTTGCGACAAACAGCGCGAGGGCGGGTAAGCCCCCGCCCTGCCGATTACCATCGGGGTAGGGTGGGTTGGTCATGGTGAGATTTGCTCGAGGCAAAAAAGCGGATGGGGTCCGGCGGCCAGACGGCGGGTGGAACGCTCGCGGCGTGGAGAGAGGCGGACGGGCGCGGTGGCGCGTCGTGCGAGACGGGCCTGCACCCCGGGCGGGCGCGACGGTGCGCACGGGCTTAGCCAACGCCAAGCGAACGAACACCCCTCAACCGAACCGCTCAAGTC
>CAXUNV010000390.1:0-4884 GCA_964252355.1 uncultured Chthoniobacterales bacterium
GCTCAAACCGCCCGGCAGCCGTTCCTTGGCAAAGGTCGGCCATTCTCTGCCGGCCGGGTTTTCGCCCCACCGGGTCACCCGTGGCCCCCGCGTCAGCCCAGCGGCTACCGTCCAGGGCAAACCGTCATCGTCAAACTCAGCACGACACTTCCCCAACCAGGGACCAGAGACCAGCAACCTCCCTCTCCCCTAGCTCCTGGCCGCCACCACCGCCGGTTCGAGCCGGATCTGGCGCGCTTGCAACCGGCGCAGGACGCGGGCACGCAGGCTGTCGGCAAACACGGCCGTGAAGATGATGGCCGCCGTGACCAAAGGGTAGATGTAGGGGTTGGCGTTGATGATCACCAGACCGTTGTTCACGGTCTGGATGAGCAGCGCTCCAAACACGGTGCCGCCCACGCCGCCCCGGCCACCGAACAGGCTGGTGCCGCCCAGCACGGCCGCCGCGATCGCGGAAAACTCCCGCTCGTTGCCAAACGAGGGTGAGACGGCGCCGATCTGCGTGATGGAGACGAACGCGGCCGCGGCGGCGCAGACGCCGGACACACCATAGACGATGAACAGGGTGGCGTCGACGTTGATGCCCGCTTTGCGCGCCGCCCCAGGGTCGGCGCCGGTCGCGTAGAGTCTCCTGCCGAACGGCGTCTCGCGGAGCACCGTCCAGGAGAGCAGGAACACCAGCGCAAGCGCGCAAATGGCGAACGGGATCGGCCCGAGCGACACTCGGTTCAGGCCGGTCACATCTCGCGGAAAGAAGACCATCTTGGTGCCGGACATGTACATGGCTAAGCCGCGGCCAATGAACAGGGTGGAAAGCGTCACGATGAACGGCGCCACCCGGAACGCGGTGATGAACAAACCGTTGACCGCCCCGGCAACCAAGCCAAGCCCGAGAATGGCCGGCACGCTGACGATGAGCGGCACACCTTTGAACGTGATCCCCAGCACGCACGCGCACAGGTACATGACGGCGCCGACGGAAAGGTCGATGCCTCCGGTCAACAGGACGAACGTGAGGCCGATCCCCAAAACGGCCACGGGGGTCGTCTGGATGATGATGTTGACGAAGTTGTTGATTTGCAAAAACCGGTCCGACAACGGCGTGAAGATGCAGATCACCAACGCGAAGATGTAGAGCGGCAGAAAGTGGAGGAGCCGCAAGATCCAGGTGCTCGGGTTCTTCATGCGACCACCCTTTCAGCCTCCTGCATGGCGGCGCGCAGGATCGTTTCGCGGTCAAACGAGTCGCGCGCGAACTCGGCGGACACCTCCCCACGGCGCATCACCAAAATGCGGTCGCACATCCCGATGAGTTCCTCGATTTCCGACGATATCAGGAGCACCCCGGTACCGTTGGCGGCCAGTTCATTGATGATTTTGTAGATCTCGAATTTCGCGCCCACGTCGATGCCGCGGGTCGGTTCATCCAACAAAAAGACTTTGGGTGCGCGCAGGAGCCATTTGGCCAAGACGACCTTTTGCTGGTTGCCCCCGCTCAACGACAGCACCGTGGGATGATCCAGGGCGGCTCCGCGCACCTGGACGGCTGCCGCCACGGTCTCGACGGCGGCGCGCAACCGGGGCGCCTGCAAGGCCAACAGCGGTTTCGTAGAAAAATCCCGCAGCGAAGGCAGCGCCACGTTGGGCAACAGCGCTGCCTGACCCAGCAGGCCTTCAGCACGCCGGTCCTCGGTCAGGAACGCCAAACCGGCGCCCATCGCGGCCTGCGGCGACGAGGGTAACGGCTGGCCCGCCACCACCATTTCTCCGCGTTGGCGCGGCGCCAGTCCGAAAATGATCTGCGCAAGTTCCGAACGCCCCGACCCGAGCAACCCGGACAAGCCCAACACTTCGCCAGCATGTAAGCGCAAGCTGACGTCGCGCACGATGCCGGGTTGCGACACCCCGCGCAATTCCACGGCCACCCGGTTCGTCGGCGTCGTCGTGCGCGGCGGAAAGATCTGCTCGATCTTGCGTCCAACCATCAGGGTGATGATGCGTTCTTCGGTCAGTTCCCGGGCCGGGCCGCCGCCGACCATGGCGCCGTCGCGTAAAACCAAGACCCGGTCGCAAAGCCGTAGCACGTCCTTAAGGATGTGACTGATGTAAATGAGGCCGAGCCCCCGGGCTTTCAGTTTTGCGATGATGCCGAAGAGCCGTTCGGTTTCGTGGGCGGTGAGCGACGTGGTTGGCTCATCGAAGATCATCACGCGCGCGGAACGCCCGAGCGCTTTGGCGATCTCCACCAGTTGCTTTTCGCCCGGCGACAGCGCCGACACCGACGTGGCCGGGGAAAGCGTCAGGTTGACTTGCTCCAACAGGCGACGGGCAGCTTGGCGTCCCTTGCCGCGGTCGATCAGCGGAAGCACCCCCCACCGGAGCGGGAAGCTGGCGAGGTTCAGATTGTCCTCGATGGAAAGATTTGGAAAAAGGTTTAACTCCTGGTGGATGAACGCGATGCCCGCCCGTTGGGAATCGCGCGGCGTGCGGGGTTGGTAAGGCTGGCCGGCCAACGCCATCGTCCCCGTGTCGGGCGGAAGCAGTCCGCCAACGATGTTCATGCTCGTCGATTTGCCCGAGCCGTTCTCACCCACCAAGCCCAACACCTCCCCGGGCGCCAAAGCGAGGTCCAGGCCGTGCAGGACGCGAATGCCGAAAAAACTCTTCGTCAGGCCGCGGGTTTCCAAAAGGTTCATGGGAAACGGGGGGTCAGGCCCGCTGGGCCAACAGGCGGTTGCGCAGGGCGTCGATCACCGCCGCAAAAAGGATGACGCCGCCTTTGATGCAGTAGATGGCGAACAACGACGCGCCCAGGATCTTGAGGGTCGTGTCCACCAGGACGAGGAACAACACGCCAAAGATCGTCCACTTGATCTTGCCTTTGCCGCCAAACAGGCTCGTGCCGCCGATCACGGCCGCGCCGATCACGTCGAGCAGGATGCGTTCACCCAGAATGGGGGTGCCCGTTTGGAGGCGTGCGGTGTAGATGAGGGAGCCAAGGGCGGCGCAGGTGCCGGAAATCACAAACGCCACGGTGATCACCTTTTCGACCGGCACCCCCGAGATCCGGGCGGTTTGGCGGTTGATCCCGATGGCGACCAACCATTGCCCGTAGACGGTACGGGTGAGCACCCAATGGGCGGCCAGGGCGAGCGGCAACGCCAGCAGCAGGCTGGCGGGCAAACCGACCCACTCGCCGCTGCCAAGCGCCGTGAACGAAGTCGGCAGGCCGGAGATGCTGCTCGAGTGGGTATGGAACGTCGTGTACCAGAGGGCGCACCCGGCGAAGAACATGCGCGAGGTGAGGGTCACGATGAACGACGGCATCTGCAGGCGCGACACGCAAACGCCGTTGAACAGGCCCACCAACACGCCCACCGCCAGGAAGCCGAGCACGGCTACCGGCACCGCGACGGGCGCGTTCGCCAAGTAACCGCCCTGGCCCGACATGATCGACGCGCCGAAAACGCTCGCGCAGGCGATCACCGCCGTGACCGAGAGATCGATCTCTGCCGCCATCAACACAAACGTCTGCCCGATGGCCACCACCAGGAGCGGGATGAGGTCGCTCAGGACGTTGCGCAACACGCCGAGGGTGGCGATCTCCGGCACCACCGGCCACATCGCCAGGAAGTAAACCACGCAGAGCAGCAGCGTGAAGTACTCGTCGGAGACAAGTCGCGCGACCGACCGGCCGCGGGCGCGGGCGGCACTCGGAGCGGTTTTCGGCGGGGTGACGGTGCTGACGCTCACGACGGCTGGAAGGTTTCCTCGACGCAGCCCGGCCGGGAGGCCAGCGGACAGGGGAACGGCCTGGCCGGGAGCTGCCCGGCCGCCGTGCGCTCGCGGGTATGCCCCGCCCTCAACCGGCTTTGTGTTCCTTCTTCCAGAGGAGATAACCCCACATCTCTTCGCGTTTGGGGTCGAGGTTTTGTTGGGTGATGGCGAAACCAGGGTCGAGCAAAAGTTTTTCGGGCTTTTTGCCGTTCTGCATGTCGACGATGGAGTTGATGGCCAAGTCGGTTTCGTAGAAGAGGTTCTGCACGCCGCACGCGTCCATGTACTTGTTCTGCATCAGATCGTAAGCCTGTGGGAAGCCGTCGAACCCGACGAACAACACGTGCTTCTCGTCGCCGATCGTTGCCCATTTATCCGCGGTCTGCAGGCATTGGATGATCTGCGGGATCAGGAAGTCGGACGAGGTGAACAGGAAGTTGATGTCCGGGTTGGCTTGCAGCGCGTTCGTCAGGCCGGCAAACGCTTCGTCGGCGTTCCACTTGGTCGGGACGCGCGCCACCACGTCAATGACGTCCTTGTAGCCATCGACCGCCTGTTGGAAGCCGTCGCGGCGCTGGATGGCGTTGGGGTCGCCCAAATCGCCGATCATGATGGCGGCCTTGTACTTCTTGCCGCTTTTCTTGGCCACGTCGCAGGCGTAAAGCACCGCGTCCCGCGCGATCGATTGGTTGTCGGCCTGGATGGCCACCGAGTAAGCGTCCGATTTGGCCGGCGGGCGGTTGAAGTGCACCATCGGCACCTTCGCGGCGTTGGCCGCTTTGATGGCCGGGATCACGGCGTTCGAGTCGGTCTGAACGATGATGATGCCGTCCACCCCTTTCGCAATGACCGCACGCACCTGTTCGAACTGCTTGTTGTCGTCCTGGTTCGAAATCTCCTCGAGCACCTCGTAGCCGCGTTTGCCGAGTTCGTTTTTGAGGATTTCCAAGCCGGCGACCCAGAAGGTCGAGTAAAGACCGTCGAAGAGCACGGCGATCCGCTTCTTCTTTTCTTGCGCCTGGGCGACGACCGGAAACTTGGCGGCGAGCCCGGCCATGGCCGCGGTGAGCAGGAACTTGCGTCGGGAGAAGTGCATGGGGTGGGGGG
>CAXUNV010000391.1:0-4863 GCA_964252355.1 uncultured Chthoniobacterales bacterium
GTCCAATCGATAGGCCGTCGGCGATCTGCGGCTTCGCTCGCCTTCGCCGTCACGATGGTCGATCCGTTTTCAAAGTCGTGGCTCGGCGCCTTTCGAGCGTGACTCTGCGCCTTGGCCGGTGAGCGGCGGTCGGAGCGTCGTCAGTCCGATGGCTTCGGTGGTTCCGAGATAGCCGAGGATCGACCCGTCCTCGCGCACCCGAAGGCCGGACTCCCGCGCCGCATCTAACACGCCTAGGGCGAGGACGTTGGTGAAGACCAAGATCTCGGTGGGCGGCATCGCCGTTCATCACCAAGCCCGCAAGAACCTCCCGAAAATTGCGTCAGTTCGTCCAAGGTTTCCGTTTCGGCGCCCGCTACCGTCGGTGTCGGGTCGTGTTGCCGCAACGTCACCTCCCCGGGACGCACACCCAAATCCACCCCAAGACAAGCCATGAAGACAAACCGTTTCGTTTCGAGGATTCTTGCCTCGACCCTCCTCGCCGGGTTGGTGTGGGGCGCAACGCTTCCCGCGCACGCCTCCAACCACCTCAGTTCTCCCACCGCCGCCCAAGATCGCGGCGCGAACATCGCGGATCATTGGGCCTTCCTCGACCCCAACGACAACACGCAGTTGGTGCTCATTCTGAGCACGCAAGGGTTCATCGTCTCCTCCGAACATTTCGGCGAGGTGATTTTCGACAGCAACATCCGGTACCGCTTCGTGCTCAGTGCAGGTCTCAACCCATACGCCGCAAGCTCCATTGACGTCACCTATTCCCCCGGCTTGGGTCGGCTGACCACGCAGACCGCGACGGTGAGCCTGCCGGGCGGGTACACCTTCACCGCACCGACGACGCTCTCGAATCAGGAGTACACCGCGCCGCCACAAGTGGTCACCACGGATCCGGTCACCAGAGCCAAGTTTTTCGCGGGGGCCGCGGCTGACCCCTTCTTCCTCGACGATACCGGGGCAAACCGGCTCGTCGCTTCGTCGTTGGCTCATCCCGGCAACCCGGACTTCTCGCTGCTCGGCCAGCGCCGAGGCAGGAACACCTATGCCGGCTTCAACACGCTGATCACCGCGATCCGCGTGCCGGTGGCGCTCGTCAACCCCGGCGGAGCCAACCTGCTCGGCGTTTACGTGGAAACGCAACGCCGGAGGATCCAGGAGATCACCTACTTCGGTTCCTACGCACCTGACGGCCAGGGAGAATGGCGAACCCTCAACCGTGAGGGTAACCCGCTGGTGACCAACGGTCTGATCCCGGCAGCGTTCAAAAACGCTTACCAGGGCCTGCCTCCCATCGTCGACGCGTTTGGGGTGTTCCGCCCGTTCCTGGTCCAGGATCTCCAGAACTTCGGCACCGACGCAGCGCACATTGGAGCGATCCTCCAGCAAATCCAGGTCTACGGGGACATTTTGAGGATCAACCTGGGCGTTCCCAACCGTGGACCGGAGGGCGGGAACAACCCGGACGGGGGTTATGCGCATGGGGGTGGACGCCGGTTGCTGGACGACGTCGTGGACATCACCTTCACCAACCTCCACAACGGCATCCCCACGACGGATTTCGTGAATCGTCCGGATAAGCCATTGCGGAATGCGTTTCCGTTCGTGGCCGACCCTTACCAGCCGTTCCGGCCGGGCGAGGACGATCACACGCAACAATAAGGAGCCTTGTGCTCTCTTTGAAGGCTGCCAGAGGCAAGGTGGCGGCAGGCCCTTTACTCGCGAGCGCCGCCCTGGTGGCGGCGCTCGCCACCCTTGTCGGTGGGGTTTGGCTGCCGCGGCGTCTCCCCCCAACTACGCCACGAAGCGACCTCATCCAGGCCGGCGCGGGGCCATCGGGTGGCTCTGCGTCCGCGCCGGAACTCGCTCCCTTCAGCGATGCAATCGGCGATGGATTCCTCTCCTTTCATCGGCACCGCCTTCGGGCCGATTCCGACGACGTCGTCAGTCTTAACGCCGTCGCTGGGGCGGTGCTGGAGCGTTTGCGCCTCACCGGCAACCTCGTTTGGTTGCGGGAAGCCCGGGACCTGACCGAACGGTCGCTGCAATCCGTCCCGGCTGAAGCTAACCCCGACGCCCTGAAAAACCAAGCAAGGGTCGAGACCGAGTACCATCACTTCGGACGTGCCCGCGACTTGGCGGGTCTGCTCTGCAAACGCCAGCCGTCGGACCCGTCCGGTTTCGAGATTTTGGGGGATGCGCTGGTCGAATTGGGCGAATACGACCTTGCCAAGGAGGTCTACCGCGACTTGCAGAACCTTTTTCCGGAAGCGCAGCCGCCGCCGCCGGAGGTCGCCATCCGGGTTGCCCGCCTGGATTGGATCAACGGCGACGCCCAGTCCGCGGTTCGGGGCTACTCGGCGGCGCTCACCGATGTCGAGCGCAACGCGCCGGCATTCGTGGAAATGCAGGCGTTTTGCTTGGTTCAGTTGGGTCAACTCGCCTTCGAGCGTGGCGATTGGAAAGAGGCGCGGGCTGACTACACGCGAGCCCTCCGCGTTCTGCCCAGCTATCTCGCGGCCTATGAGCACCTCGCGGAAGTGACTGGTGCAGAGGGAGACTACCCGCTGGCGAGCGCCATGTACGAACGCCTGATTAGCCGGATCGATCGTCCGGAATTCGCCCAGATGCTGGCGGACCTTTACCTTTACACCCAGTCGCCGTCCCTGGCGGAGCCTTGGCGACGGCAGGCGGAGCGCGGTTACCAAGAGTCGATTGCGAGGGGAGACACTTTCTACCTTCACAACCTCGTTTCGTTCTATTCGGATACCGCGATGGACGCGGACAAAGCGGTCCACTTTGCCCGGCTGGATCTGGAGAACGTGCATTCCGTCTTTGCGTTCGAAGCCTTGGGGTGGGCCCTGTACCGCCAGGGCAACTATCCGGAGGCCAAGCGGGCGTTTGATTGCGCAACGGTCCGGAAGACCCCAAGCGCGCACTTGGACTACGAGGCCGGGACGGCCTACTTCCGAGCTGGAGACTTCCAAAAGGGCCAGGAATTCCTGCGGGCGACCTACGCGCTCAACCCCGCCTTCGACAGCTTTCACGTCCACCGGTAGGCAGTTGGAAAGTGAACGAGTCATGCGCGGCAACGGCATCATCACCAAAATGCGACCGCTTTCAGGTCCTACCGCTCCGGCACGAAACCTTGCGCGCCTGCTGGGGACGCTCTTATCTCTGCTCATCCAAGCGGATGCGTGGTCGCATCCCGTGGCGCAGGGCGCGATGGACCTCGTCGTCCACCCAGACCGGGTGGACGCTCGCGTCTGGGTCTCGACGGAGGAAGTCTTCGTGGCCTCGTCGCTGTCGACCCATGCGTCGGCACCTGCGGACGCGGACGTCCTTTGGAAAGGGCACGGGGCGTATTTGCTGGAGCACCTTCATCTCTGGGTCGACGGCCATTTGTTGACGGGGCGCGTGGTGCGATGCTTTCCTCCGGGAGAAGGCGAAACCCGAGATGGAGCGACGGCCGACGGCGTCGTTTACGATCTGGAATTCTCGGGAGTCTCGCCGGATCCGGCACCCTTGACCTTGCGGGTTGAGGAAGACGTCTTGGCGGAGTTCAACTTTGCCGCAGGCAATCCTTGGACCGCGAGCTACGTCGTGAGCGTCGACCATCCGGGTCATGCCGGTATCGTCCGTGGCCTGCTCCTGGATCGCCGTCAGCCGCTCAGCGTCGACCTTGGACCAAGGGATGCGGAAAAAACAACCCCTTCGCTCCCGCCGGCGCGAATCATCCAAGATTACTTTTTTCACGGCCTGTTTCACATCTATACCGGGTACGACCACCTCTTGTTCATGTGCGCCCTGGCGCTTGGGGCGGTCTCATTGTGGGACTTGGTTAAGGTCGTGACCGCCTTCACCGCGGCGCATTCGCTCACGTTAACCCTTTCCGTGCTCAACCTGCTGAGATTGCCAGATCGCTTGGTGGAACCGTTGATTGCGGCCAGCATCGTGGCAGTCGCCATACAGAACGTTCTGGCGCCCCGGCAGTCACGGGGCATGTGGAGGATTGGTGCGGCTTTCTTTTTCGGTTTGTTTCATGGGCTTGGGTTTGCCGGCGGATTGCTGGAAGCGATGGCGGGGTTGCCGCCGGTCGCGATCGGTCTGGCAATTCTCGGGTTCAGTTTGGGCGTGGAGACTGCCCAGCAGTCCGTGGTCGTGCCGGTGTTTGCCACCATGCGCGGGTTGAAACGGCGGCCTGGGAATCCTTCTCCGCTACCCAAGATCCTGGCGCGATCGTTGTCGGCCCTGATCGCTGGCCTTGGGACGGTCTACCTGTTTCAGGCCTTGGCGGCGTAGCGGTTCGCACGGGCAGCGAACGCACGACCCTTCAGAGGAACAAGCCGTACTCGGTGAGCGCGTGACTTTTTTCGCCGAAGCGTCGCGGCGGGAACTCGCGCACGGGTCCGTAGCCGAGCCCGAGCCAAAAGCGGCGCGCCGACACGTTTTCTGCAAGAACTGCCAGGAGGAACCGTCGTGCGCCCGCGGCGCGGGCATGGCCCGCCAAACCGCCGTGCAGGCGCCGGCCGACGCCCCGTCCGCGCCAGGCCGGGGTGAGCAACATCAACCCGAGGTACCAATCGGTCGCGGTTCGGTACCCGCGCAGGATGTCCAAAAGGCCGACGAGCGCGCCGCCGGGAGCGAACACACCGAGGGGAAGTTTGCGGTCCTTCGAGATTCCCGGAGGAACCTGTTCGAAGAGGTCGCGCGCGTCCTCTTCCGTCGGAAACGCGCCGTTCTGCAAGAGGTAGAAATCGCGGCAGAGATCGTTGAACCCCCGCACGAGACCCAGGTCGGAGTGCGCGAGGAGTGAGACGGTCACGTTCTCCACGGCGAAGAGGGCGGGGCGTCCGCTGGGTTGGGTCGGGT
>CAXUNV010000392.1:0-4855 GCA_964252355.1 uncultured Chthoniobacterales bacterium
CCCACCTCCCACCGCCCCGAGGAACGGGCGCGCGCGGCGCGCCAGACGCGAGAGACCATCGACCGCGCGGCCAGCTTGGGAGTCGGCGTCGTCGTCTTGCACCTCGGGAACGTGCCCATGCCCGACCGGACGGGCCGGCTGCTGGCCATGCTGCACGCCGGGCGCTCCTTCGACCGGCGTTACGTCCGAGAAAAGTTGCGGGCGTTGCGGCAACGCGAAAAGCTCGATTACCTGCCGCGCATCCGGGAGTGGCTGGCGCCCTTGGTCGAGCACGCCGCGGCGCGGGACGTCCGGCTGGGGATCGAGAACCGGATCGGGATAGAAACCGTCCCGAGCGAACGCGAGTTTCCGGCGTTGTTGGAGACGTTCCCGACGGACCGGGTCGGCTACTGGCACGATTTCGGGCACGCCCAGATCCGCCACCATTTCGGCTGGCTGGACCATCGACAATGGCTGGAACGGATGCGGCATCGCCTGTTTGGGTGCCACGTGCACGACGTGCGGTATCCCGACCGGGACCACTTGCCGCCGTTTGCCGGCTCCAGCCCGTGGCGTGACTTGTTGCCGCTGGTGCCGGCGACGGTGCCGCGCGTCTGGGAGATCTCGCCCCGGGTGGAAGCCGGGGAAATCACGGCGGCGCTGGCGAAATGGCGGGAGGAATGCGACGGTTAACCCTTCGGCATGCGGCGCTCGACCGTCCTCATCAACTTTGCGGTGACGGTGGACGGCAAGCTTGCCACCGCCGGCCACCCCTCGGCGACGCCCGGAGATTGGGTGGCTGGACACCATCACGCCGGGACCGACGCCCGGGGCGACGCGGCGATGGCCCGGGGAGTGACGTCCGAGATGGGGCATCTGGCCTGGGCGGCGGACGACCCAGGGTTGTTGGGCGCGCGAGGTCAACCCTCGGGTGACGCGCTGCAGGTCATCATCTCTCGCTCGGGCCGGCTCGGTCCGGGCCTACCGGGGTTCGCCGAGGCGTTCGGTCCGACCGTGGTGTTCACCGCCCAACCTGAGGCGGTGGGTCCGCGCTTGCCAGCGCGTGCGCAGGTTTTGCCCTTGGCCGAAGGCGCCACCGGTCTAACGACGATCCTCACCACCCTGCACACCGACTACGGGGTGCGCACCGTCGCCTGCCTGGGGGGTCCGACCCTGATCAGGACCTTCGCGGAAGCGGACCTTATCGACGAAATCCACCTGACGCTGGTGCCGGCCCTGGCCGGTGGGCGCCGGTGGCCGGGTCTGTTGGGCGATCCGCTCGGCGGTTTTCTGCCGGAAAGTCGCTCCTTCCGCCTGCGTCACGCCGCCTCGGAGGACGGGAGGGCGCACCTCCGCTACGCGCGCAGACGTTAAACCTTCGACCATGCACCAGACCAACTCGATCGTCATGCGGGTGGACCGCGGAAAAGCCTTTGCGGCGGCCGCAGATTTGGAAGCGTGGCCCCGCTTTCTGCCGCATTACCGTTACATCCGTTACCTGCAACGCTCCCCGGATCGCAACGTGGTGAAGATGGCGGCGGTGCGGGACGGCATCCCCATCTCGTGGGTGTCGGAACAGATCGTCGATCGGCGGGCCACGGAGGTGCGCTTCCGCCACTTGCAGGCGTGGACCAAAGGCATGGAAGTGGTCTGGACTTTTGCGCCCACCGAAGGCGGCGTGCGCGTCACCATCGCCCATGACCTGCGATTTCGCGTGCCGGTGCTGGCCCCGGTCGCCGACCGGGTGATCGGAGGCTTTTTCATCGACAACATCGCCAACAAAACCCTCGCTTGCATGAAGGCTCACCTGGAGAACGCATGAGACGCGTCGTGATCACGGGCGTCGGTCCGGTGACGGCCATCGGCGTGGGAAAAAAGGCGTTCTGGGACGGGTTGCAGGCCTGCCGCTCCGGCATCGCGCCGGCTTCGCTCTTCGACGCGAGCCCGTTCAACGCACGGCATGCCGGCGAGGTGCGGGATTGGGTGCCCGAAAGGTTCTTCCCGTCGCACCGGCTCAAGCGCCTCGACCGTTACGCGCAGTTCGCCGTCGCCTCCGTAGCCTTGGCGTTGCAAGATGCCGGGTTGACGTACTCCGCCGAGAACCCGCAAGCGCGCGTCGGCGTCAGTTTTGGCACGGCCCTCGGTGGGATCGCCAACGCGGAAGCGCAACACCGTTCGTTCGTGACCGCCGGTCCCAAATCCGTGCACCAGACGTTGGCCCTCCAAGTCTTCGGCGGGTCCGCGCATTCCAACGTCGCCATCGAGTACGGGTTGCGCGGCGTGGGTACGACCAACTCCAACTCGTGCGCGAGCGGCAACGTCGCCATCGGCGAAGCGGCGCGTTACATCCGCGACGGCTGGGCGGACGTGATGGTGGCGGGCGCGGCCGAAGCCCCGCTCAGTCCCCTCACCTTCGGTGCCTTCGCCTTCATTCGCACCATGAGCCGGAACGCGCGACCGGAGGATGCCTGCCGACCTTTTGACCGGCAACGGGACGGCTTTGTGATGGGCGAGGGTGCCGCCAGCCTCATCCTGGAAGAGTACGGCCACGCCAAGGCGCGCGGCGCACGCATCTACGCCGAGGTCGTCGGCTACAGCCTCAATAACGACGGCTTCCACATGACGACGCCACTGCCGAGCGGCGAGTCCTGCATCCGGGCCATGGAAGACGCGCTGAGGGGGGCGGAGACGCGGCCGGAGGAGGTCGATTACATCAACGGCCACGCCAGCTCCACCCAATTGAACGACGCCAACGAGTGCGCGTGCGTGAAGCGGGTGTTCGGCGACCACGCCAAACGCCTTTGGATCAGCGGCACGAAGGCGTATTACGCGCACCCCTTGGGCGCGAGTGCGGCCATCGAGGGGGTGGTCTGCGCGCTCGCCTTCGCACACGACTTCGCGCCGCCCACCCTCAATTACCACGAGCCCGACCCGCAGTGCGACTTGGACGTGATCCCCAATGAGCCGAGGCAGAAACGTCTGCGATGCGTGTTGAGCAACGCCTTTGGGTTCGGCGGCATCAACTCCTGCGTGGTCTACCGCCGCGTTTGAAACGCGGCGAGTCGCCAATCGAAAATTGCAGGTAGCAAAGCGGGGAAAGCGCAGCCGTCTTGCCTGCGGTGGGGCGAAAACCCGGCCGGCGGCAGAGGGTCTCCCTCAAGATGGATGCTTGCCGGGCGGTTTGAGCCTGCCGCCTGACCCTGAGAGCCGGCTGTTCCGTTGGTCGGGCCATGGCGGCGTCTCGTTGACCTCGCCTTGCCCTACCGGTTTGCTTGGCGGTGGACGCCGTGGTCCTTACCATCCGAGACGAGAGACCAGGGACGAGAAACGAGCAACCACCTTCCGCAATCACCCCCTAACCCGGGCGGCGACCTTGAGGCGCAGGGCGTTCAGGGCGATGAAGCCGGTCGCGTCGGATTGGTTGTAGGCCTGCGTCGGGTCGGCCTCCATGGTGGCGATGTCTGGGTTGTAGAGGCTGACCGGCGAGGAGCGCCCGGCCACGATCACGTTCCCTTTGTAAAGTTTGAGACGGACCACGCCCGTGACGTGCCTTTGCGACTCCCGCACGAGCGCCTGGATCGCCTCGCGTTCGGGCGCGAACCAAAAACCATTGTACACCAGCTCGGCGTACCGCGGACCCAGGCCGTCCCGGAGGTGCATGACCTCGCGGTCCATGGTGAGGGATTCGATCTGGCGATGCCCGGCAAAAAGGATGGTGCCTCCAGGGGTTTCATACACGCCGCGGCTCTTCATCCCCACGAAACGGTTCTCCACCATGTCCACCCGGCCGATGCCGTTGCGACCGCCCAACCGGTTGAGCACCCGCATCACCCAAAGCGGCGAGAGCGGGATGCAGCCGCCCGGGGCCGCCGTCGGCGCGGCCGGGTGGCCCAACTCCTTTAGCACCTGCGCCATTTCAGGATGCCCAAGGGCTTGGCAAATCCCGTCGGTGAACTCTAGTTCGACGGTCTCGGCACGATCCGGCGCGTCCTCCGGCGAGACGCTCAGGCGGTACATGTCGCGCAACTCCGGCCCGCTGGAATCGACGGCGGGATCTTCCAAAACTCCGCTTTCGTAACTGATGTGCAGGAGGTTGCGGTCGCTGGAGTAAGGCTTTTTGGCGGTGACCGGGACCGGGATGCCTTCCGCCTCGGCGTAGCGGATCATTTCCGCGCGTCCCGGGAACGTTTTACGGAAACGTTCCTGACGCCAAGGGGCGATCACCGCGAGGTCGGGCGCCAGGGCAGCCGCCGTCAGCTCGAACCGGACTTGGTCGTTGCCTTTGCCAGTTGCACCGTGGGCCAGGGCGTCCGCGCTTTCCGCGCGGGCGATCTCGACCATGCGCTTGGCGATGAGCGGTCGGGCGATGCTTGTGCCCAGGTAATACTGCCCCTCATAAAGCGCCGACGCCTGCAGCATCGGGAAGATGAAGTCACGGGCGAACTCCTCCTGCAGGTCGTCTACGTAACACCCCGATGCGCCGGTGCGCAGGGCCTTCGCCTCCAAGCCCTCCAGCTCTTCTTCTTGACCGATGTCCGCGCAGAACGCGATGACTTCCGCGTCGTACGTTTGTTTCAGCCATTTCAGGATGACCGACGTGTCCAGCCCGCCGGTATACGCGACGACGATTCTCATGGCGCCTGCACCCATACACGGGGGCAACGGGGGTGGAAAGCGGCGAGTTCGGCGGTCGGCGTTCCGGGTTCCGAGGAGCGGGCATGGCGGGAGCTTGCGCGCGACCCGGTGGGGCGAAAACCCGGCCGGCCGGGTCACCGGCTAGGTCGACCTCCCCTTTTCCCATCGGCCCTTGGCCCTCTGCGATGGGCGATGCGCGCCGCGCCCGCCCGCCCGGGGCGCCCGCCAGCTCTCGCCCGGG
>CAXUNV010000393.1:0-4855 GCA_964252355.1 uncultured Chthoniobacterales bacterium
CCTTGGGGCGGCTTCGCCGAGCATCCCTTTATCCAACGGCCCCTTTGGCCTTCCGTTGGCCGCCCGGCGGACCCGTCCGAGGCTCCTTCGCCCACGCGACTTTCACCTCAGCATCAAGCTGCCCAACAGCGGACCGGCCAAGGCGCTGAAGGCCAAGCCAAGCCAAAACCACGTGCCCCATCGGCGCACCTTGAAACGCGGCGCGAACCTGACCCAAGCAATGAGCAGCATCAACCCAAGCACGACCACCACGTTCTGGGCGGTCAAATCCCGGTGGGGCGGCTCCAAAAGCCGGGTGCGCGGGGGTGTTGGTTGTCCGAAAAAAGGTGGTTCCTTCATGCCCGCAGCTCCGAACTCCGTTCCAAAACGAGCCGTCCCTCCCGCGGTGCGTGCCGCAGCGTCAACTCGTCGTCCAACTTGCCCTGCACCAACCAGGGCAGGACGGCCGCGTTGATCTGCCGATCAATCTCCTGCCGGATGTAGCGCGCCCCGCCCGTCAGGTTGAAACCCACCCGCAGCAGGTGCGCGTGCACCGAGCGATGGTCCAACCGGAGACGCACCCCCAAAGACCGCTCGAGATGAGCCATCTTACGCTCGAGCAACGCTTCCAAAATGCGAATCTGCGTCTCCTGCTTCAACGGCCGGTAGACGATGGTCTCGGTCAAGCGCGCCACCAACTCCGGGCGAAGGTGCTTGCGAGCCTCCGCCAACGCAAAATCCTGCAGCGTTTGGTACTTTGAATTTTCCATCTCCGGAAAGGTTTTGCTGCCCAGGTTGCTGGTCAGGACGATGTAGCAGTGGGCGACCGAGATCCGTTCGGAAGGGCTGATGGTGACTTTGCCTTCGTCCAGCATCGACAAGAACAGGTCGATGATTTTCGGGTGCGCCTTCTCCACCTCGTCAAACAGGAGGGTGGTTCCTTCCGGATGCTTGGCGAGACCATCCCGGAGGCGCTCGACGAGGTCCTCCACCCGATGGGAATCCTGGTACTCGTTCATGAAGAGCATCTGCAACTTGGCACGTTGGAAGAGGCATTCGGTGAACCGCTTCGCCGTCTCCGTCTTGCCAACCCCGGTCGGCCCCATCAGGAGAAACGAGCCCTTCGGCCGTACGCCCGTTTCGTTGAGCCCGAGTTCCGAGCCCAGGAGCGCCTCCGTGACGCGTGCGATGGCTTCGGGTTGGCCAAAGATCTTTTCCTGCAGAGACGGCCCCAAGCGCCGCAATGTCGCCAAGCGCCCTTCGGTCGTCTCCGGCGCTGAAATGGTGGAAGAACCGTTCACCATGGACGGTAGGTAGGTGGTTAGGCGGGGCGTTCGCGGCGGTCAACGCCGCGAAGGGGCGCCTTACTTCCGCTCGGTCGCTTGCGCCGCAAGACCCCCTGCCGCGCCTTTTGCGTTGGCGGCCGGGGCCGGCGTGGGGGCCGCTCCCGCCGTCGCAGCCGGACCCGCGGCGGCGTTGATTTGCTGCCTGAGCGCCCCCAACTCCCTCATCAGGGCCTCTTCGTTCTGGTTCACGCGCTTGAAGTTCTCCTCCAGATCCTTGCGTATCTTGACTTGGTCTTGCGTGACCGCTTGGACGTCTTGGACGGCCTGTCGGCTGCTCTCCTGCGCCGTGACGAGGTCGCGGCCCACCTCGCCGGGCAACGGTTCCGGGGCATACTCGGGGTGACGCAGGCCCACGATGGGCCCCATGAGCACCTCTGGCTGGTGCGCCGGCGGTTGCAACCTCCAACCCGGGCTTTCCTCCAAACGGTAGACGGCGTGACGCTCGTGCAGCATGCGCCCATCCGAGGTGTCCACGTATCGCCCGATGCCGTACACCTTGACCGCCTCATCCGAACGGACGCTGGATACGTAGACGTGCGGGCGCCGTGGTCGCGGGCGCGGAACGTTGGCACCCTTGCTGAACCCCTCCAGCGCTGCCGCGTCCGGGCCGTTCGGCGACGACCCACCGTCGGGCAGGTAGGCACCGGTGTAACTCATGCGTCGGCCCGGTTTGGTGCCGGCGGCGGCGGCACCGGCGAGCGCAAAGGTTAACAATAAAGATAGAAGGTTAGTTTTCATGGTCGGGTGGGTGAAGAGTTGTTGGCCGCGTTGAGCTGCATCGGCGGGTTGGGCGTCTGGGTCGGGCGCGGCGGCTCCTCCTTTAAGGGACTGACCGACGACGGCGTTTCCAAGCGGTCCGGACCAAAGCCGGCGGGAGGAGCCTCCGCCCGCTCCCGCCGCAGCCGCGGTTGGGTGACGCTCTCCTCCTCCGCGCGACCGTTCAGAAACTCCCGCCGAACGCGCGCTCGGACCGGGTCTCCCCCAACGACCGCTTTGTTCGCGTCAATGACTTGACGCACGTAGACGTAGAATTGTTTGCCGGCTTGGACCCGCACGAAGAAGCCGTCGCGCTGGATGGTCTCCATGATTTGTTGGGCGTACAGGTCCAACACGCCTTGCGACCCTTGCACCGCCGGGTTGATCAGGTAACCGGGCACCCCCGCGGTGTTGCCGTTCGGGTTGTTTCTCACGTTGCCAAAGATGTCTGTCGTGGTCGCCTTCAGGCCTTCGCCGATGCCGGAGAGGAACGTGGCGATGAAGAGCTTCACGTCGGCCAGCTTGTCGGTCTTGATGATGACGCCGCGCAAGCCGGCGCTGCCGTCGGTGATGCCGAAGGTCCTCAGGTCGGCTTGCTCTTCGCGGTCCAACACCAACCCCGAGACGACCAGCTCACGCCCGTAACTCGGGCTGTCGGGATCATTCAAGACGAAGGTGAAGGTCCCTTCGCTGGCGATGCGCTCGCGCAGTTGGTCGACCTGCGCCGTCCCGTGCACTTCGGAACGCTTGGCGATCACGGTCTTGCCGTTCCAAACCACGTCCTCGGAGACCAGTCCGATGATTGGCGTGGTCAGCGCCGAAGAATCGACGGTGTTCACCAGCTCGCACTTGACCAGCCGGCCGTACGGCGCGTAGTCCCCCATCGCTTCCGGCTCAGGCGCGGACGCAGTTCCCGTGAAAATTCGGATCGGCGGACGCGCCGGCGGCGGCGGCGGTTCCGGTGGCTTCGGGGCGACCTTGGGGTGCGGCGTGACGGCCGGTGCCGCACTCAACTCGCGTTTGGTGTGCAGGAGTGGATCGGTCAACCCGCGGGCGTCCTCGGCGACTTCCTGCACCCGTTGGTCCATTTTCTTGCGGCTGTCCGGGCTGCACGACGGCACCACCGCGCCGACCACCCCGACGCACACGGCCATGCCCGCGAACAACAGCAGTTTCTCGTTCTTCATCGTCAGCCGTTCCCTTTGACCTCGCGGACCACGGGCGTGAACTCGTTGTACACCGACAGGTCGTTGCGGTGGCCCGACTCCGCGCTGCCCGCGACCACGAAGTAGACGGTCTGCGTCGCCTTGGGCGCGACTTTGCCCGGCGCATCCGAAACGGTCTGCGCGTAAACTTCGTTGCCGACCCGCACCCCGAACCCTTCGGGATCATAGGCGATGGTGCCGTCGGTCTTGTTGGTGAGTTGCACCTCGAAGGCCACCGCATCCAACCCGTTATCCCGGATAACCCGCCGAATTTGGCAGTGTAAACGCTCGGAGTCGTCCGACCCGCGGGTCGTTCCCGGCTCGTTGACGTCCATGCCGACGTACATCGCCGGTTGGACCTGCGAAAAGGTCGGGTAGCCTTTTACCTTGTCGAGCAAGCCAAGCAGCCGACCGGCGCTGATCGGCTTCGCCTGCGGATGCCCCGGCGCATTGGCCGCCGCCATCGCCCCAGGGATGGCCGTGTTCTCTCTAAAAGAGAACAGGACCGCGAAATCGTGGCGCGTCGAGTACGTGAGGAGGATCGGGTAGACGCGGCTCCGCAGAACCACGCTGACGTTCTGCTCCACGCCCTCCCGCAACGCTTTCACACTCACCCAGTTGGGGCCCGTGCTGACGACAAAGTCGGCGTTGACCGGCGCGTTGCCCTGCGAACTGCCGGCGTCGTTGCCCGCTTGGATGCCGTCGCCATCCAGCGCCTCGACGTTGACCGGGAACTGCAGCGTGGTGATCCCGACGGTCGAGACGTTGACGCGCACGGGATGGAGCTGGTCCAGCAACTCCTGCCGGACGCGGCTTTCCGTCGCCGCTTCGGGCGGGTGCGCGTACTCGAGTTCCGAGCCGGCGCGAGCGATGCCCACGCCTGCAAGGGCGAAGAGACAAGCGAGAATGCAATCAGTTCTTCGCTTCATTCTCAGGAGTCCCCACGTATTCGTAATCCGCCACCGCCAAGGGGTAACGCCGGTTGCGCCCCAGGTCGGGGTTGCGCACCATCCGGAAATTCAAGGCCACCGGGTGCGCCTCCTGGATGGCCTCGCCGTTCAGCACCCCGGTGGTGATCGTCTGGCCTTCCGTCCGAACCAGGATGACGCCTTTGCCCACCGGCTGCGCCTGGATGCTGCTGATCTCGACGTGTTGGCGCAGCGACTTCTGCACGAACTGGTCGTGCAGGCCGTCCCATTCTTTGTCCGCCTTTTCGAGGGCGTCTTTCAGGAACACGATCTTCAGGGTGGCGTCGTCGTCGAAACCCGAAGGGTTCCGGTTGCAAAGCGCGCGGGTTGCCCACGCCGCCATCGTCTCGATCAGTTCCTTGGACGACGTCGGCTCGACCAGTGGCGATACCAGCAGTGAGCCGCTGTTCAGGTCGAAGATCGTGAGGTCCGTCCGGTGTGCCTCGTTCCAGCGGTCCCAGATCGGGAAGAAGAGGTTGAACGCCACGCTGACCCCCAACCCCAACCAAAGGAGCCGCCGCGTGCGCGCCGCCCGCGCCAGGGCGATCGCCCCATCGCCGCGCCGGGCGGGCACGGGCGCCCGTTTCGCGGCCGCTGGCGC
>CAXUNV010000394.1:0-2474 GCA_964252355.1 uncultured Chthoniobacterales bacterium
GTCGTTGAGCCGCATGATCAGCGGTGTCAAATCGTGCAACTGCTTCTTTGCTAACTCGGCCAACGGCTCGTCGCCAAAGGCCAACGCCGTGGTTTGCAGCATCAATTTCGAAATGGCGGCTAGGTTGAAGGCGACGTAATCATCGCGCAACGCGCGCGAGACCGGGTCCTTGCGGACTTTGTCATACAGGCCAGCCGCCGCCCCGAGCGCGGACGTCAGCGCTTCCTTCACCGCCTTGCCGGCGCCGACGCCGAGGCGGTCCACGTGCGGTTGCAACTCGTTTACGCTTCGCTCGAAGTAGCTGAGCGAATCACGCACGAAGGATGCGACGCGCGGGTCGGTTTTGAACCGGTCATCTTGGGATTGATGGTGAAGCGGTTCGATAATGTGTTTGTCCAACGCCGACATGTCGTTGGTGTATAGGCGTAGTGCCCCTGGTGCGGATTCTGAATCGTGAGCCATTGCGTGAAAGGATCGCGCGAAGCGACCGGTTGGTTTCCTTTATGAAAGAACGTTGCTGCCCCCGCGCGCGGACGCTCAGATGACCGGTTTGCCGCCCGTGACCGGCACCGAGGCGCCGGAGATGTAGCTAGCGTCATTTGACGCCAATAGCACATACAACGGCGCCAACTCCGCCGGTTGCGCCGGGCGCTCGAGCGGGACGCTCTGCCCGAACTCCTTGACGTCCTCCTCCGGCAACGTGGACGGAATCAACGGCGTCCAGACCGGCCCAGGCGCCACCGAATTTACCCGGATGCCCTGTTTGGCGAGACTTTGTGCCAGGCCGGCCGTGAAGTTGACGATCGCCCCTTTGGTGACGGCGTACGCCAGCAGCGTCGGTTTGGGTTGGAAGGCGTTGATGGAACAAGTGTTGACGATGGCGCTGCCCGGGGGCAGGTGCGGCACCGCCGCCTTCGTGAGGTAAAAATTGGCGTAGATGTTGGTCTTGAAGGTGTGGTCCCACTCCTCGCTGGGAATCTCCGTCACGCTCTCGTGCGACATTTGGTACGCCGCGTTGTTGACCAAAATGTCGATGCCGCCCAGTTCTTGGACGGCCGTTTCGATGATCTTTTTGCAATGCGCTTCTTCACCGATGTCTCCGCTGATCAGCACAGCCTTCCGGCCGGCTTCCCGCACCCATTTCGCGGTGTCTTGGGCGTCTTCTTCCTCGTTTAGGTAGGAGATCACCACGTCCGCGCCCTCCCGCGCGAAGGCGATCGCGACGGCTTTGCCGATGCCGCTGTCTGCGCCGGTGATGACGGCCTTGCGGCCCTGCAGTTTGCCCGAACCCTTGTACGACTTCTCGCCGTGGTCGGCGCGCGGCGTCATCTCTTTCTCGGTGCCTGGCACCTCCTGCCGCTGTGCGGGCAACGGACCTTTCGGTTCTTTCTGCTTTGGATCTTGTAAGGATTGGCTCATAAAACGGGATGGCTCGAGGCCGAGGACGCGCCGGGCTCGGCCAGGCGCGTCTCCAGGCTTTCGAAGCGGGCAAGAGCGGCGTACCTCAGGCGGCGCACTGCCGCGGCGCTCGGGGCGGCCTGGCCCGGCCTCCGACGAGGGGCCCCGCCGCGAGAAGGTCTCGCCGGCAGCGCCGGCCGGTGGTTTGGTCCGTAAGGAGATCATGCTCGACAACTTGTTTGGTCCACGGGGCGATTGGGTGGAGGGGTTTACCGCCGATGTCTGGTCCTCCGGACCGGGTCTCACCTTGCCGCACCGGCTCGCCTCACCGGAGGTGTCCGACCCGCAAGCACGTTTTCCGCTTGTGTTGTTCCTGCATGGCGCCGGGGAACGCGGGACCGACAACCGGGCGCAACTGCGGCACGGCGTCTGGCGCTTCGTCGACCCCGAGGCCCGTGCGCGTCACCCTGCGTTCGTCCTGGCACCGCAATGCCCAAGAGGCACCCGGCAAGAACCGGGCTACTGGCTTGGCGTTCATCCCGAGGTCAAGGAGAAGGAGCGGGACGATCCGCGCGCCGACGTCCTCGGCATGTTGGCCGGCCTCACCCGTTTCGTCATGCGACGGCACCCGGTCGACCCGGCTCGGGTCTATCTGGCCGGCATTTCCATGGGCGCGTTCGCGACGTGGGCTTTGTTGACCAAGGAAGCCGGGATGTTCGCCGCGGCCGTGCCGGTGTGCGGCGGCGGTGATCCTGCTTGGGCCGCGCGCATCGGCGACGTCCCCATCTGGGTGTTCCATGGCTCCGACGATCGCGTGGTGCCCGTGGAGTACAGCCGTCGCCTCATCGAGGCGTTGCGCGCCCGGGGGGCATCGCCACGCTACACCGAATACCCCGGCGTCGGCCACGACTCGTGGACCGCCGCGTTCCAAGACCCGGAGTTGCTCGACTGGCTCTTTGCCCAGCGCCGGCGTTGAGCGAGCGGGACCGAGCGGCTAGTGCGCGGCTGCCACCTTGCCTGGGGGGGGGGGGGGGGGGGGGGGGGGGGGGGCGGGGGGCGAGGCGCGCTCGGGTGGG
>CAXUNV010000394.1:2484-4854 GCA_964252355.1 uncultured Chthoniobacterales bacterium
GCCCTTTCCTTTTTGGCCTTGGTCATTTGGCCTTGGTCATGGCGCGAAGCGGCCCGCCCCACCGCAGGCCCTCTGGCGCGGCCAACCTTTCCAAGGCGATGACCGCGGCGCTCGTCCGCGTCTCCACGCCGAGTTTGCCGGCGATGTGTTCCATGTGCTTGCCCACGGTGCGACCAGAGATGTCCAGGATGATGGCGATCTCGGCATTGGTTTTCCCGCGCGACACCCAGAGAAGGACCTGCGCTTCGCGAGCGGTCAGGCCCAAGCCCCGCAACGGCAGAAAAGTTTCACCGGAGCCAGCGCCGCGCGCTCGGACGCTGGGATGGACGTCGCCAGGAAAACCGGTCGTGACTTCCGGGGCTCTTCTCGCCTGCGTCAACGCTTGACCGTCCACGTGCAATTGGGCCAAGTGCGGCTCCAGGAGGCGGAGCCACGCGCGTTCGCGGCTCGAGAAATCACGTCCGTAGCGGACGAGCGTGACGATCGGCGCCTCGGCGCGACTCCGGCGCCCGGAAATCACCGCTTGGTAAGGGGTGCTAAGATCCGTCGGCCGGGGTGGGGCCGGTGGCACCCACGGACCCGTGCCGACCAACGCACCGCCGCTCCCTTCGCCAGAGAAGCCGGGTAGCGCAACCAGCACGGCGGCCGGCACCAAGTGCCGGCCAGAGGCGGGGTGGGCCCGGGAAAACGTGAAGCCGGAGCCGTCGTAGTAGAAAAGGTCGTAATCGAGGTGATCTGAGAAAGCGCGGCAGAGATGCTCGGCGAGAGAACAGCGGTACACCGAGTAGAGTTGATGAAGCAGTTCTGAGAAGGCCTTGGCGCCCAATCCATTCAGGCGAACCATGATTCTTCCTCGCGATTACATGACTGGCGGAAAAGCGTGAAGTTTTAGCGCGTCGCGGTTCTACGAAATGCTTGTACCATTCGCAAGCTTGTTGCGATGCACTTCGTTAACACTTTCGGGTAATGCGAGCCTAAGAATGCGTTCGGCGTCGCCACCGGTCCGGTTTGCACTAGCCTTTTGACGCGCCCTCGCTACCGTCCGGCGCAGCACCATGAGTTCCGGTTCACCTAATTATCGCCCTGGCACGGGCCGCCGAGGATCGCGTTCCGCCGTGGTTTTGTTGGTGGTGTTGCTGTTGGTCATCCTCGCCGTTGCGGCGGTGGTCTTTCTGGTCCGGAAACCCGGCACGCCTCCGGTCACCGGAGCAGCTGGAACCGTCGGAGGTACCCCTGCGCAGGCGGCGGCGGGGGCGACGGCAGCGACGACGCCCACACCGGCGCCGAGCGTTCAACCCACCCCGACGCTGGTCACGGTCAACCCGAGCGATCCCGCCAGCTACCTTGAATTGATGAACGTCGACCCGGCGCACCTGCCGCCAGACCAAGCGAAGGTCGCCGGTATCTTGACCCACAGCGCGCTTGCCGCGTCCAAGGCGCCTGAAGGTTACCTGCCCTTGATGGCGCAGGTGAACCAAAGCGTGTTCGGACCGTTGAACGCCGGCAAAACCAAAGCGGATTTCGACGTGGTGCGCAGCTCAGGACAAGCTTTGCGCGACGAGGTTCAGAAGGCGCGTGTTTACTTCACCGATCTGCAGACTTCCCTGAGCGCAGATCTGGCCAAGGCCGGGTTGCCCGCTGATCTGGCGGGCGGCGTGGCCGGCAAGTTTGTTGAGCGGGCTCAAGCCAAACGTGTCGCGTTGTACGACGCGGTGGACAAAACGGGCACCGACGCCATCGTCTGCGCAGACACGTTGCAGAAGAACGCCAACGCGTGGCGCCGCGAGGCCGACGGCAAACTCTCTTTCCGTGCCAAACCGCTGATGGAGGAGTTCGACGGTCAGACGACTCGGCTGCGGGCGGACGTCGACGCCTACAACGGGGCTACCACACAGTACCGGTAGCCTCGAAGGCGGTGAGAGGTCGCCGGTTCACAGTTCCCGGTTGCCGGTGGGGAACACCCCAAGGCGATCCCGGCGGGCGTCGGGGTGGGGTAGACGCCTCGTCTGCCAACGCACAAACGCGGGGTTGAGTTTGGCGTGCCAGAATGGTCGTCCGTGTTGATGGCAGGCGGGACGCCCACCTTCCGTCAAACGCCCCGGTCACTGATGGGCGGTGACGCCGTCCTTGCCGATCGCCCTTCCGGGTGCAGGTTCAATACATGGGTGACGCTTTGGGGCGGCCCCTGGTTAGAATCCGGGGATGCCCTGGAGCGAACCGATGGACCAAAAACGGGAGCTGGTGGTGCGGGCGGGGACGAGGCGAGCCGCTTCGTGCTGGCGCTGGAGCTTTTGGCCGACGCCCGGAGCGCCTCGGTGCGCGGCGCCTTCGGGGCGCTCTTCGAACGCCGCGGGCTCCCCGCGGCGGTCC
>CAXUNV010000395.1:0-4841 GCA_964252355.1 uncultured Chthoniobacterales bacterium
CCTGCCCGCCCCCCCCCCCCCCCCCCCCCCCCCCCCGCCCCCCTCGGGTGGCCCCCCGGGGGGGGGGGCCCCCGCTTCCACCGACGTTTTCTTGGCGCGTTCCTGCAGGAAAAACGCGCGGATGAGATTCGCCGCCGGTTCACCGCCGGCAAGTTCCACGAACGCGCGGCGTTCGTTTCTCAGCGACTCGGCATGAGGGGCTTTCAGGCCGGCCGCCAAGACATCCAACGCCCGCAGCGGGGCGGGGTAGTTCCCGCGCGTCTTGGCCAGGGTGCGTTTCCGGGCTTGGCTGAGGACGACGCCGGCGATCGGCGGTAGGTTGGCCAAGGGCGCTCGGGCCGGTTTACGCTTGCCGCGCGCCAGGAGCTTTTCGGCCTCGCGCAACAGGCTTTCCGGGTACGCCAACGCATCGACCAAACCGATTTTGAGCGCCGGTTTGGGTGCGTAAGTTTTTCCGGTAAGGATCGCCTCGAGCGCCGTGGGCAGACCCACCAGCCGGGGCAAACGGGTGGAACCGCCCCACGCCGGCAAGATGCCCAGGGTCACCTCGGGCAAGCCGAGCTTGGTGACCGGGTCGAGGGAGGCGACCCGGTAATCGCAAGCCAGGGCGATCTCGAGGCCGCCGCCTAACGCCGCGCCGTGGATGGCGGCCACGGTGGGGATCGGCAGGCGCGCGAGCCGATCGAAGGTCGCCTGTCCCCGTTGCACCAAGGCGTCGATCCTCTCCGCATCCCAGCCCGCCTGGAACCCGCTCAGGTCTGCCCCGGCGATGAAAATATGGCGTTTGGCGCTGCGCAGGACTAAACCACGCAGGTCCGGTGACGCCGCGATCTCGTCGAGGTGACCGTTGACTTCGTCGAGCGTCGCTCCGTCGAAGAGGTTGGCGCTGGAGCCGGGGCGATCGAAGGTCAGGACGGCGACCCGGTCGGTGGTCTCGCGGGAGAGGTTGGCGTGCACGGTGGAAGGGTGGGGTGAAAGGTTTATCGGCTTCGGCGTTGGCTTGCCCGGGGTTAGGCGCGCGCGAGCCAGAGCGCGCCGCCTTGGCCGCCGCCCACGCACAAGGAAACCAGCGCGCGGTGCAATTGACGGCGCCGGAGTTCTTTGAGCGCGGTGAGCGCGAGCCGCACGCCCGTGACCCCGACCGGGTGACCCAGGGCGATGCCGCCGCCGTTGACGTTCAGGATCTCGTCGGGGATCTCGCCCAGGGCTTTTTCTCGCCCGAGCTTTTCGCGGCAGTAATCGGCGGAGCGGGCCGCCATCTGGCAGGCCAGCACCTGCGCGGCGAAAGCTTCGTTGATCTCGATCAGTTCGGCGTCGCGCAGGCTGAACCCCGTCGCTTTCTCGGCCCGGTCGATGGCATGCACCGGACCGAGGCCCATCCGGGCTGGGTCGAGCCCCGCGTAAGCGTAGCCTTCCAAGCGTCCCAACGGTTCTAGCCCGGCCGCGCGCAGCCCTTTCTCGGTCATCAAGAGCAAGGCGGCGGCGCCGTCGGTGATCTGTGAGGAATTCCCGGCGGTCACGGTGCCCGTCTTGGGTTCAAAGACGGGCTTGAGTTTCGCCAACGCTTCCAACGTCTGGTTCTCGCGCGGGCCGTTGTCCCGCCCGAAGTACGGCTGGCCTGGGGGTCCCTTCGTGAGGTAAACCGGGGAAATTTCTTCGCCCAACCGCTCCCGGGCCGCCACGGCCTTTTGGTGCGAGCGCATCGCGAACTCGTCCTGCGCCTCCCGAGACACCTGGAACTCTCGACCAACCAGTTCCGCCGTTTGTCCCATGTTCAAACCGCTGATCGGGTCGGAGAGGCCGAGTTGCAGCCCGACGCGGGGTTGCAAGTCTTGCGGACGGAACGAGGAGAGCGCGCCCAGCTTTTGGCCGAGCGTCTTGGCCCGCGTCAACGCCCCGAGCTTCTTAGCGGTTTCGTGTTGGTAGAGCAACGGGATGCGCGACATGCTCTCCAGGCCGCCCACGAGGAAGACGTCGCCGCGTCCAGTCATCATCTTCTCGGCCGCGCCGGTGATGGCTTCGAAACCTGAGGCGCAATTGCGATGGACGGTGATGGCGGGCACCGCCTCCGGCACGCCGGAGCGGAGCGCGACCACGCGGGCCACGTTGGCCGCGTCGACCGGTTGACCGACGCCCCGTCGATTGCGGCGGGGTCAAGGCCAGTGCGGGCGAGCAGGGCGACGGTGGCGGCTTTCCCGAGTTCCACGGCTTCGGTGTCGGCCAGCGCGGTGCCGGCTTTGGCGAACGGCGTTCGGGTGCCGTCCACGAGGTAAATCGGTTCTTTCATCGGAAAGTTTTTGGTCTCTGGTTTCTCGTCCCTAGTCTCTGGTTTTCGCCATCCGGCTCCCGGTTGCTGGTACCTGGTCCCTCGTTGCTGACGCCGGGCTGCTTCCTTCTAAGTTCCGGCTTGGCGGCGTCTCGCATCACCCACCTTGCCCTACCTTCTGCATTCCGGCTTCCAGCTTCCGGCTTCTGGTTGCCGGCGCACGGCGGATCACGGTCGGCGTTCGGAAGGTGCGACGCGCGGTCCGAGGCGGCCCGCGGTTGGCCGGCGCGCACGATCTCCGTTTACCTCCAGCGCGGCCGCCAACGGTTCCTCGTCGGGGTACAACGACCGCAGGGTCGCCACGTGGCGTTCCAAAATCAGTTTGCGCTTGAGCTTAAGCGTGGGGGTGAGTTCGCCGGTGGCCACCGTCCATTCGTCCACCAACAACGCGTGCTTTTTCAGACGGGCGTACTGCCCCAGCGACGCGTTGACGCGCTCCACTTCGGTGGCGATGGCCATCCGCACGCGTTCATCCGCCACCGCGCGCTGCCGGTCCGCCTGCGTGGCCACCGCCAGCCCAAGCTTTTCTCCCAAAGCCGTGAAGTTCGGGACGATGAGCGCGGCCGGGTATTTACGGTTTTCGCCCACGACCATGGCCTGCGCGATCAGGCGCGATTCCTTCAAAGCGTTTTCGGTCGGCTGCGGCGCGATGTACTTCCCGCCGGATGTCTTGAAGATTTCTTTCTTCCGATCGGTGATCGTGAGGAACACGCCGTCGTAACCTCCGACGTCGCCGGTGTGCAACCAGCCTTCGGCGTCGATGACCTCCGCGGTGAGGTCCGGGCGTCGATAATAGCCAAGCATCACGTTCGGCCCGCGGTACAGGATTTCTCCGTCCGCCGCGATCCGTACCTCGCCGCCCGGGAACACCGGACCGACGGTGCCGATGCGGTGTGCCCCCATCGCACGCTGGTTGCAAGAGATGACCGGCGAGGCCTCCGTCGGCCCGTAGCCTTCGTAGACCGGCATGCCCGCGGCCCAAAAAACCCGGGCGAGGGAAGGGCGCAACGCCGCGGAACCCGAGATGATGGCGCGCACGCGGCCACCCAAAGCCTCCCGCCATTTGCGGTAGACCAAGCGGTCGGCTAGGCGGAGCCGGAGCTGCGCCGCCGGCGGCAGCGGATGGTCGGGGTCATGCGCGGCCGCCACGCCCACCGCCCAGCGGAAAAGGCGGCGCTGCGCTCCGGGCAGACGTTCACCGCGCTCCAAGATGCGCTCGTAGATCTTCTCAAGCAGGCGGGGCACCGTCGAAAAAAGGTGCGGTTGCACCTCGCGCAGGTCGCGTCCGACGGTTTCTAAACTCTCTGCGTAGTAGACCGCCGTCCCTAAACGCAGGTACATGTTCACCACCGTCCGTTCGTAGCTGTGGCAAAGCGGCAGGAAGGAAAGTGCGCGCGCCGCCGGGCCCATCCCCAAACATTCCGCGGCCGCCAAGGCGTTGCTGGTGAGGTTGCGGTGCGAAAGCATGACCCCCTTGGGCGTGCCGGTGGTACCGGAAGTATAAACCAAGGCCGCCATGGCCTCGGGCGGGACGGCGTCGCGGCGTCGGGCGAGTTCGGCGGCCGCCCGGGGCTCATCCGCATCGGCACCCGCGCGCTCTAAATCCTCCAGCGACAAAAGCCCGGGTGTCGGCTCGTACGCGACGACCCGGCCCAAAATCGGGTGAGCGGGTGCGGAGGAGGCCAGCGCGGTCGCCAGACGCGGGCTGGAAGCAAACGTCACGGTCGCCCCCGAGTGCTCGAAGATCCAGCGGCAATCGTCGGCGGAGGCATTGGCGTAGATGGGCACGTGAACCGCCCCCAGGCTGGCGACCGCGATGTCGATCAGGTTCCACTCAACCCGGTTCTGTTCGGTGGCGTTGGCCACGCGATCCCCAGGTCCGACGCCGGCCTGAAGGAGTGCCCAGGCAAGGCGGTCGGCGCGGGCGACGATTTCTGCGGTGGCATAGGTCTGCCAAACGCCGCCAACTTTTTGGGCGAAGGCGTCCGGGCGCGGACAGCGCGCGAGTTGGTCACGGATGAAGTCGAACGTCCGCAGGGGGACCGGCGCGGGGAGACTCTCGGTCATGGGGGAAGCCTCAGACAACCAAACGGCAATTAGTTAATATCCTTAAGTATCAGGGGGCCCTGAGCTTGGCAAACGGTTTCCTGCCCGCCCGAGAAGGCGCGAAAAGGATTGTCTTCGCCGCGCGCTTCACGTCTTCTCGTGCCACGTGCGGGGTGAGTTCGTTGCCGTACGGTTTTCCCCGCGGGGGCCCCGGGGCCGGCCGGCCCCGCCGTCGATGAGCGCGGCGGCCACGTCGGCGTCATCGCTGCTGGCCGCCCACTGCAGCGGCGTCTCCGGCCGGTCTCCGCCGCTGTCGAGGTCGGGATCCGCGCCGGCCTCGATGAGGAGCCGGACGATCGCGGGCCCGTGCGGGAAATAGCCGGGCCAGTCGGTGACCACCAGGAGCGGTGTCCGGCGGCCGTGGATGCGCGCGTTGGCCAGACCGGGATGCTGGCCCAGCAGGGCGGAC
>CAXUNV010000396.1:0-1770 GCA_964252355.1 uncultured Chthoniobacterales bacterium
ACCCGATTTTACGAGATTGGTTCCCCGGCCGGTTTGGCTGAGTTGGACGGCCTTCTTGCCGTGGGCTCGTCCTTACCGGCGACCAGACCTCCGGCCGTGGGGATCGGCCACCCGTGAGGCTCAAGTTGGCCGGGCCGGATCCGTTGTTATGACCATGGATTCGTACAGCGCCCGGCACCTCGCGGAAACGAGCGAGATCCTTGCCGCCATCGATTGGACGGAGCTCGAGCGGATGGTGACGTTGCTCCGGGCCGTGCGCGAACGCGACGGACGGCTCTTCTTTCTGGGCGTGGGCGGCAGTGCGGCCAACGCGGCGCACGCCGTCAACGACTTCCGCAAGATCGCGGGCTTTGAGGCCTACGCACCGACCGACAACGTCTCCGAGTTGACCGCGCGCACCAACGACGAGGGTTGGGCGTCGGTGTTCGTCGAGTGGCTCAAAGGGAGCCGGTTGCGGGCCACCGACGCGGTGTTCATTTTTTCGGTGGGGGGCGGAGACTCCGAACGCAACGTGAGCCCGAATGTCGTGGCGGCGTTGCGGTACGCAAAAGGGATCGGTGCGGCCATCCTGGGGATCGTGGGACGGGACGGCGGTTACACCGCGCGCGTCGCGGACGTCTGTTGCGTGGTGCCCACCGTCAACCCGGCGAACGTGACGCCGCATGCCGAAGCTTTCCAGGCGGTGATCTGGCACCTCCTGGTTTCCCACCCGGCCCTTAAGGTGCAGGCCACCAAATGGGAAACGGCCGTCGCCACGGCGGCCTGCTGAAGTCGCCCGCGCGCCGCGCCCGCTCGAACCGCCCGATTCCACCGCCATGCAAGAGGATCGAACCCGTCGTGCGGTGTTCCTCGACCGGGACGGGGTGCTCAACCGTCCGACGGTGCGGGACGGCAAACCCTACCCGCCGACCTGCGCGGAAGAACTCGTGCTCCTGCCGAGGGTGAAAGAGGCGTGCGCCCGGTTGCGCGACGCCGGTTACCTTCTGGTGGTCGTCACCAACCAACCCGACGTGGGCCGCGGCACATTGACCAAGGAAATCGTGGAAGGGATGCACGCGCGCTTGCGGGCGCTCCTGCCGCTCGCGGACGTGAGGGTTTGCTACCACGCGGGCGGCGGCCACGGTCAGCCATGCAAATGTCGCAAACCTCAACCCGGCCTGGTGCTGGCCGCCGCGGCTGACCTCAACATCGACCTCAAGGAGTCCTACCTCGTGGGCGACCGTTGGCGCGACGTGGAATGCGGTAAACGGGCCGGCGTCCGCACGGTGTTCCTCGACTGGGGATACGACGAGTTCTTGGCCCAAAAACCGGATTTTCGGGCCGCCGACCTCCTGCACGCGGTCGATTCCATCATCGCTCCCCGCCTTCCCGTATGACCAAGCTTGAGAATCTCACGGTCAAGATTTTCGCGGACGGCGCCGACCTCGCCGGCATGCTGGACCTCTACCGCAACCCTTTGATCAAAGGGTTGACCACCAATCCCACGCTCATGCGCAAGGCGGGCGTGACGGACTACGAAGGTTTCGCCCGGGAAATCCTGCAGATAGTGCGCACCAAACCGATCTCGTTTGAGGTTTTTTCGGATGAGTTTCCGGAAATGCGCCGGCAGGCCCTCAAAATCCACGATTGGCAGGAGAACGTCTTTGTAAAGATCCCGGTTTCCAACTCGCGCGGGGACTCGTCGGTGCCGCTGATCGGCGAGTTGGCGTCGCTTGGGGTGCAGCTGAACGTCACGGCGGACATCAAGACCACCTCCGCCGCGCTGTTGGG
>CAXUNV010000396.1:1780-4840 GCA_964252355.1 uncultured Chthoniobacterales bacterium
GCTGAACGTCACGGCCATCCTCACGGTTGAGCAAGTTCGCGAGGTCGCGAGGGCGCTTCACCCCGACGTTGCCGCCGTCGTGTCGGTTTTCGCGGGACGGATTGCCGACACCGGCCGTTGCCCGGAGGCGACGGTTCGCGCGAGCAAGAAGTTACTGCGTGGTCTGCCGAAGGCACAATTGCTCTGGGCCAGCGTCCGCGAGGTGCTTAATCTCTTGCAAGCGGACGCTTGCGGCTGCGACATCGTCACCGTGCCGCACGACATCCTGAAGAAAGCCATCAAGACGGTGGGCACGGACCTGGACGACCTGTCGCTCGACACGGTCCGGATGTTTGCCCGCGACGCCCAGGAGGCGGGGTACCGGCTGTAGCCGGAGGCGTGGCGGGTTTTGGGTCTCTGGTCTCTTGTTTCTCGTTAAGGGCGGGAGATGGGCGTTCCCGTGGGTGCCGCTGCGCTGACGTCGGCTTTATGGGTTGCCCCCGTTAAAGAGCGGGCTTTTCGGCCGATAAAGAAAGGAGAGCTCCATCATCGCCATGCAAAGCGGTCCCGTTGAACTCAGCATCGTTGTACCTGTGTACAAAGAAGAGGGCAACATTCCGGAGTTCCTGGCCCGGATGTCCCGTGTTCTCGGCGCTGTGACCGAGGCGTACGAAATCATCTTCTGTTTAGATCCGTCGCCCGACCGTTCGGAAGAGATGATCCTGGCAGCACGCGAAACCGATCCGCGGGTCAAACTGCTCCGGTTCAGCCGCCGGTTTGGCCAACCGATGGCGACCCTGGCGGGGCTGCAATATTCCCGGGGTGACGCCGTGGTCGTGATCGACGTCGACCTGCAGGACCCACCGGAACTAATCCACCAAATGGTGGCAAAGTGGCGGGAAGGCTACGACGTCGTTTACGCGCAGCGCCGAAACCGCGATGGCGAGACTTGGGTCAAGCGTCTGGTGGCCCATGCCGGTTATCGGGTCATCAACCGGGTCGCCGACGTGGAAATCCCGCCCAACACGGGTGATTTTCGGTTGTTGAGCCGGCGGGTGGTGGGTGAACTCAACCAATTGAAGGAGTGCCATGGGTTTCTCCGCGGGATGGTGGCGTTGGTCGGATTTCGCCAAGCTGCGGTTCAGTTTGACCGGCCCGCACGTTTTTCCGGACAAGGTAACTACAACCGGTTCCTGGGTTCCCTGCGGATCGGGTTCAACGGCATTTTCTGCTTTTCGAATTACGCCCTGACCCTGAGCACGCAAGCGGGGTTCGTCATCGCGCTCGCGTCGTTCCTGGTCGGCATCGCGTACGCGATGCTGAAACTTACCGGCACGCCTTTCCCTTTGGGTAACCCCACCATCGTCATCCTGGTGCTTTTCCTTGGTGGGGTGCAGTTGGTCAGCATCGGGATCTTGGGCGAATACATTAGCCGGATCTACGAAGAGGTGCGGGACCGTCCGCGCTACATCGTCGACCGGGCCGAAGGTTTCGCCCACCCGGGTTCGTCGCGCGTGGTGAGCATCGAGCCGCACGTGCGGGCGCGCCGCGAGGTGTCCATCGCAAATCGCAGATCGCAGATCGCAGATCGGAAAGCGGCCGAGACCTAGCGGCCATCGGAACGCAGGCGACCCGCGGGATCGGGGCCGAAGCAATGGCGTCGGCTGCGGCGCTCAGTTACAGACGAGGCGTCCGCGTTACCCGGTCGTCCGGCCGTGGCCGTCGCTTGACGGTGGCGTGGATCTGTCGGCCCCCTAGGGCGTGCTGAAAAAATGCGCGCCGTTCTTTGTTCCCTTCATCTCGTGCTGTTTTCCCGTCTTTGAAAACAAGTGCATGCGTGACCAAAGTCCAAATATGGACTAAGTGTTTTATATATGGATAAACGGGCGTCGCTTCTGCCTTGGTCGGCTCAGGCGGAGTCAGGCGTGGTTTCACCTTCGCTTGCGGCTGCTCCCCATGATCCCGCCACCCGCCAACGCCTCTCCGGACCTGCCATGCGCACGTTCTTCAACGTCGCGGATGCCTGGAACCTGAACGCTGACGAGAGTCGGGCGCTGTTGGGGTGGCCGGGTAAATCGACGTTCTACAAGTACAGGTCCGGAGACGTCGGTACGCTCTCTGTGGACGCGCTCACGCGGATTTCCTTGATGTTGGGCATCTACAAAGCGCTGCATGTGCTCTATCCCGACGCCGCCTTTGCCGACGCCTGGGTCAAGCTGCCGAACGCCAACGCTCTTTTTGGCGGTAGGCCTGCCCTGCAGCGGATGATTGACGGCGGCATCGATGGTTTATACCAAGTCCGCCGACTACTCGATGGGCGTCGGGGCGGATGACATGCCCGCTCCGCCACCCCTCGCCCGCACCCACTGGCGTGACGCTTGCCGGCTGATCCCAAGTCGTTTCCCGCCGGTCGGCATCCTCGACCGGGTCGCCTCGCCGGAGGATCTGCCAGCTGTGTTCGAGCTCGAAGCGTGGACCAACGACCGGGTCAGCGCAGAACTCCGGATCTTGCACCGATTGCCTGCAGCGGAATGGGTGACCGGTACGCCGCACGCCACGGTCATCATGGCGGCGTTTTGTCATCCCCCTCCCGGAGGGGGCCGTTTCAACGACGCCTCGCGGGGCGCTTGGTACGCCGCCTCCGAGCTGGCAACGGCCCATGCCGAGATCATTCACCATCGTACCAAGGAATTTTTGGAGGTGGGGACCCTGGAACAACGGGCGCAGGTCAGGTTGTATTTGGCCGACTTTGACGCGGACTTTGCTGATCTGCGGAAGGCAGCCTTCCGGGCCTGTCTTGAGCCGGACAACTACCGCTCTGGTCAAACGCTTGCCCGTACCCTTCTCGACGAGGGATTCAATGGGGTTGTTTACCCGAGCGTGCGTCGCCCCGAGGGCGAATGCGTGGCTTGTTTCCGTCCGAAACTGGTTTGCCACGTCCGTCCAAGCGCGCATTTCGAGTACCGTTGGGAAGGTACGCCGGACCCTGGGGTCATCACCCTGCACTCGGCTTAGACATTGCCAAGCGTTCTGCCGTGAGAAGGTAATTCCTCGATGACAAAGCTGCGCGCGGCCCCATTC
>CAXUNV010000397.1:0-4812 GCA_964252355.1 uncultured Chthoniobacterales bacterium
AAGGCGGTCTTGGACCCGGTCCATCATCATCCCCCTTTCCCTGCTCCACGCGGTCGGCGGGGCGCGCGCGAGCACCAGCGGCCCGACCATCGAGGAGCTTTACGAGCCAAACACCAAGCTCGCCGTCCCCAAGCGCGACCACATCCTCGCGCTGCTCTTTCACCAATTGGACAAATTTTTTAAGGTTTGGGAACGGCGAGGGTTGCGCGAGGTGCGCATCGCCGCGATCCGGCAGGCCGAACGCTGGATGATGGAGCGCTGCCGAAACAGCGACGGCCTTGGCGCCATCTATCCGGCCATGATGTACACGGTCATGGCGTTGGATGCCTTGGACTACCCACCCGACCACCCGTTCGCCCTGGAAGCACGGCATCAGTTCGACAAGCTGATGACCGAAAAAGCGGACGAGCTCTACTTCCAGCCTTGCTTTTCGCCGATCTGGGACACCGCCTACTCCAGCTTTGTCCTGGGCGAGAGCGGGTTGGGCGATCCCGGCGGCCTCCGCCGAGCCGGGGATTGGCTGCTCTCCAAAGAGGTGCGGCACCGGGGCGATTGGGTGACCAAACGCCCGCACTTGCCGCCGTCTGGTTGGTCGTTCGAATTCCTCAACGACCACTACCCGGACATTGACGACACCGCCATGGTCCTGCTCGGCCTGATGCACGCCCGCGGCAGCGACCCTGAAAAGCAGCGCCTCATCGAAGCGCGCGCGGTCACTTGGTTGAAGGGGATGCAGTCGCGCGACGGCGGCTACGCGGCTTTCGACGCGGACAACGATTGGAACCTGCTCAACAGCGTCCCTTTCTCCGACCACAACGCCATGCTCGACCCGACTTGCGCGGACATCACCGGCCGCGTGCTGGAGTGCCTTGCCCGCCGGGGCGTCTCCCTGCAGGACCCCTCGATTTGGCGCGGCGTGCGTTGGTTGCTCCGCAACCAGGGTGAAGACGGGACGTGGTACGGTCGCTGGGGCGTGGCTTACATCTACGGCACCTTCCTCGCCTTACGGGGCTTGCAGTTTGCCGGGTGCGACGAACGGCGCGTCTTTGAGAAAGCTGTCGATTTTCTCACCGGTGCGCAGAACCGCGACGGGGGCTGGGGTGAAAGCTGTGCAAGCTACGCCGAAGATCGTTTTGTCGGTTGCGAAAGCACCCCTTCGCAAACTGCTTGGGCCTTGCTCGGCCTCGTCGCCGCCGGGCAATCCAGTCATCCAAGTTTTCAGGACGGCATCCGGTACTTGATCGAAACCCAGTTGGACGACGGCACGTGGCACGAACCTCTCGCGACCGGCACCGGCTTTCCCAACGTCTTTTATCTGCGGTATACGATGTACGGCCACTATTTCCCGCTTTGGATCTTATCGATGCACGCCAAAGGCCAAACCGACCTGCGTGCCTTAACCCCATAAAAGCCTTGTCGCTTTCGGCAGAAGCCGGACCCGCGGCATGGCCAAGGCCAAGTGGCAGATGCCAAAGCGCAGAAGGCGGCCATCTTGCCTGCGGTAGGGCGTCTACCCCCAACCTGCCGACGGGGCGTCCATGGTCTAGAAGCTCCGCAGGTTGGAGGGTGCCGGTTCGGAACAACCTTGAAGACATCCCGGGGTCGTTCAAGCCCGGCTCAGACCAAGCGGGTACGTTTCCCCACGGAGCGGCTTCAAAGCTCCGTCTGGGTCTTCGCCCTACCGCACGCACAAGGGCGGCTTGTCTAGTTTTTAGCCCAACCGGCCACCGTTTTGCCTTTGGCCTTTGTCATGCGCGAAACGCCGGCCCCACCGCACGTCGACCATGTAAGAAGAGCAACCCGTCTCACCCGCTCAGCGCACCGGGGGTGAAAGCGCTTCGTTCAGGGGCCCAGCCGCACCTTTCTGCGTGCGGTGGGTGACGGTCTCGTTCACGGGCGGCGTGCTAGAGTTACCCGTCGCGGTGACCGGCGCGTGCTGACACGCCGTCGTCAACCCGACGCTCACCAGGGCCAAGAGGCCAGCGCGCCAACCGCGGACTTGGGATCGCTGAGGCATACCGGCGTTCGGCTCAGGACCGTTCCATGGCCCTTGCGGGAAAAATTTCCCGCTTTCGCAAACCGCTACGCCGGGGCTTTCGGCAGGCACGGGTCTTATCCCTGTTACCATGCGCAACAAATGGCCTTAGTTGTCGCGCTCCAGAGACCCCGGCGAGTGCAGGGTGACCCACGCGCCAAAAGCGTCTCTCCCGCGCGCGCCGCGTCGCCAACCGCGCCGTTCGTAAAATCCGAGCGCTTTCCGGTTTTTCAGCAGGCATTTCAGGCGAACGCGGTCTTCGCAGGCCTCCAAAACGGCTTTCAACAGGGCGGTCCCTATCCCCCGACCCTGCCACCCCGGTCGGACGTAGAGATGATGCAGAAAGCTGCGATCATAAACCCCGGCAAACCCAACCACACACCCGTTCTCTTCGGCAACGAGGAGGCTCTCGCCGGCGGTGTCGGACGTGAAGTCGTCGCCGTAGAAGCGGGAAGCTTTCACCCAGGTGAAAGCGGCTTGGCGCGCCTCGTGGTAGATCGTCGCGCACACTTCCGCATCTTTGGGAGGGACGTAAGCCCTTACGCCGCACGCCACCTTTTCGCGGGGTACGGCGGGTGAATTTTTGAGCCCAACCGGCGCTTTCACCACCCCTAGGAAACGGCTGGTGCTGGCCGGCGTCAACGGTCGAGCGCGGCCGCCGGTTTGGTCACCGGGCGGAGCGCTGGAGCGACGGCCGGTCCACTCTCGGACGGGCGCAAAAACGTGCGCACATGGCCGGAGCCCGCCGATCAATCGGCGTCGGTCGCCAAGTGCGACCGGAGCATCCACGCCTGCTTCTCGTGGTCCTCCATCAACCCCGTGAGAAAGTCCGCCGTGCCGGCGTCGCCGAGCTCGTCCTCGCACCGGTCGATATCCTCCCGGAGGCTGCGGATCACCGACTCATGATCATCGGTCAATGTCGCCAACATCTCCGTCGCGGTCGGGTGCGTGTGCGCCAACTGCTCCTGCAGACGCGTCAATTCCACAAATTCGGCCATGGAGCCGACCGCGTACTCGCCGAGCGACCGGATGCGCTCCGCCACCTCGTCCGACTTTTCCTGCAAAAACTGGTACTGTCCCTCCAGAAACAGATGCAACGTGTGAAACCGAGGGCCCATCACGTTCCAGTGATAGTTCCGGGTCTTGGTGTACAGGGCCACTTCGTCGGCCAAGGTCCTCTGCAGCAGCTCGCAGACGCGCACGCGCGAGTCCTGCTCCAAGCCGATCTGGTTTTCGGCGTTGACGCGGTCGAGGTCGAAGTTGCCTTTCTGTGAGGTGGTCTCTGCGCTCATACCGCCACCATACGCCCCAACGGCAAGCACGGAAACGATTCTTCGTTTGTCCGTCGGGCGCGTGACCCATCCAAGGCATCCTTCAGTAAAACGTCTCTCCAACTTGACGCGCTTGGCAGGTCCGTTTTTTTGTGCCGCTACCGGTGTGTACCCTCATCACCAGCCCCGACGCCGTCGTCTCGTCCATGAGGGAGCCGCCACGCGACGTCACCTCCGGGTCGTCGCGCCCGCGCCTGACCTCCCGGGCACCTACCTCTCCCGCTGAGCCCGGCCGGCCAAGGGCGGCGGCACCCACCGCATGATCCTCCACAAATACCAAGCCCTCGGAAACGATTATCTCGTTTGGCACGCCGGAGATCCCGCGGACCTGACCCCCGACCGGGTGCGCCGGATTTGCCACCGGCACTTCGGGGTCGGATCCGACGGCATCTTGGTGCCGGGCGCAGGGGCAGGCGGCGCCGAGCACAGCCTGAGGATCCTTAATCCCGACGGCTCCGAAGCCGAAAAAAGCGGCAACGGTTTGCGGATTTTTGCCCGTTACCTCTGGGACCAAGGAGAGGTCAAAGACGCGGCCTTTACCGTCCGCACCCTGGGCGGCATGGTCCATGCCCAGGTGGAAGCAGGCGGTTCCCGCATCCAGGTGCAAATGGGTCGGGCAAGCTTTGACAGCTCGCAAATTCCGGTCCGGGGCGAGCGTCGCGAAGTGGTCGCCGAGCCGATCGTCGTCGCCGGTCGCGAATTTCGGTTCACCGCCGTCACGGTGGGCAACCCGCACTGCGTGATCCCGGTGGATGATTTAGACCGGGAACTTGCCTTGCGCTATGGGCCGGAGCTGGAGACCCATGAGAACTTTCCCAACCGCACCAACGTGCAGTTCGTCCGGCCGGTGGGTCGGCACGAACTGCAGGTGGAAATTTGGGAACGCGGCGCCGGTTACACGCTGGCGTCGGGCAGCAGCAGCTGCGCCGCGGCGGCGGCCTGCGTGCGCCTGGGACTCTGCGACGATCCGCTCACGGTCCGCATGCCGGGCGGCAGCCTCGAGATCACCGTCGATGCCCGTTGGGAACTGACCATGACCGGGCCCGCCGAAAAGGTAGCGGAAGTGACGCTTGCCGGCGCCCTCTTAAGCTAGCCTCCGCGCGATTCGAAGCTCTTGATTACGATCGCCTCGACCTGACGCACCGACCGAGCCGGCCGCTGGTCGCCCGGCACCACCAAGCGAAATGGGCCTTCGTTGGGCGGCAACACCTGCCCTTCACGTTTCCAGGCGAGCACCAACGGCTCCGACCGCAGACTTGGGTCGGCTTCGCCGATCCCGAACGCCACCTCGTAGCCGTCCGCTCCCCGGACCGCAACTGCGCGCCGCAGATCCGCACCCCGCAACCCTTGCGTAGGAGCTTCGCCGGCTTTCGCCAACACGGCGGCCAGGGTTGCGCCCTCGAAATGGGCGGCGGCACCGTCGTGCGTCGCCAAGGTCGCCTGCAC
>CAXUNV010000398.1:0-4795 GCA_964252355.1 uncultured Chthoniobacterales bacterium
CCCGGCGGCCCGTAAACCACGTTGTAAAGCCACACCTTCAGCCCCCCCGGCCGACGCAAACCGCCGCGCGCATGGTAGAAGACGCCGCCGGCGCCGTCGGCCATCGCCAGCATCGAGAACGCTGGCAGCCACGTGCGCGCCACCTTCGCGCTCGGAATCGACGCACCCGCCGCACCCATGAGCAGCGGCGTGAGGATGATCGGTGTCCACTGCGCCTTGTACTTAAAATTGTTTTTGTAGTGCGAGTACAACGCCTCGAAACCGCTAAAAAACGTGCTCAGGATCGTCGCCACGGCAAGGTGTTTTTGGAAGCGGCCCTCGCGCAATTCGGTGCGCCAAGGCTTCGGCCGCACTCCCGGCACCGTCGCCGCGAGCAGCCCGCGTAGCCCCCGCCGCGAGGCGTCGAGGCGCGGCGCTTCTTCGGGCCGCAAAAACGACGCCATCAGCCCCAGGTAAGCGCTGACCCCAAAGAGCAAGGGCGCGAAGATCGGCGGCCCCATGATGATGTTGGCCACGGGCAACCGCCAACCGCCCGGTTTTCGCCTGATGCCGCGCACGTGAAAAAAGAAACCCGCCAACCCGTCCAAGAGCGTGACGGCCGACACCCAACGCAACACCGTGCGCGCCGCCCGCCGACTGAACGCGCCCCAAACGCCCGCCAGCGCCAAAGCCCCGCTCAGCGTCACGGGCGTGTACATCACCCGGGTGCCGTAACTGCCCCGGTAATGCTCGTAGGCGACCTCGGCCCCGGCCAGCACGCTCGATAATCCGGCCACGAGCGACAGGCTGCGCTGAAACCGGCCCTCGCGGAGGTGGGCCTGCACGGCCTCCGCCCCTTCCAAAATGATCTTTCCGGTCTCGCGTCGGGAGACACGCGAATTACCTGCCCCCTTCCGTTTTGCGATCTGCAATTTGCGATTCATCATGCGCGCAGCGCGCGGCGCCCCGCGACCGTCGGCCGCGACGGAGCGCCGCCCTTCTTTATGGCCATTTGTGATTTGCCGTTTGTCATTCGCTTCGCGCGCAGCGCCTCGTCAAGTGACGCGGTAAGGCTCGGCGTCGGCACGTCGGAATTCTAGGCCCAGGCCTGGCCGCGAACGGTCTGGCCGAAGCGTGCCCTCAACCGGTTGTGGCGCGCCGTCGAAGAAAAGGTCCTCGATGCGGGCGTGGTCATGGAAATACTCGCCGTGCACAAGCGCCGGCAGCGCGCACGCCGCCGCCGCGTGCAACGCCGGGGCGCAGTGGAACGAAAACGGCACGCCAAACGCTTCGCACAACGCGCCCGTCGCGAGAAAACCGGTCAACCCGAGGCAACGCGTCGCGTCCGCCTGCAACACGTCGACCGCGCCTGCCTCGAGCATCCGGCGGAAATAGACGGGATGGTAACCGTACTCGCCGGCGGCAATGGCCATGCCCGCCGGACCGCGGTCCCGCAACAGCCGCAGCCCCTCCAAGTCGTCGGAGCAGACGGGTTCCTCAAACCAGCGCACCCCCCATTCGGCAAAGCGCTCCGCCATCGCGAGCGCGGTCTTGCGATCGTAAGCCCCGTTCGCGTCGACGAACAGCTTCACGTCTGGCCCCACGGCTTCGCGGGCGGCGCGGACCCGCCCGAGCTCAGCCGCGGCGTCCGGCGCGCGGCCGAGTTTCATCTTGACCATCGAGAACCCCTGCTGCGCCCAACCGCCCAACTGGTCGCGTAGCTGTTTGTCGGAATACGAAGTGAACCCGCCGCTGCCGTACACCGGCACGGCGTCGCGCGCCGCCCCCAGCAGATCGAGCAACGAGATGCCGAGCAGGCGCGCTTACACGACCCACATGGCGCCGCCCCCGGCGCCAATCGCGTGTGCCCACACGCCCGGAAGGCCCCCGTTGCGGACCTGCCGCCGCATCGACGCGTGCGCGCCCGGGAGGTCGCAAGCGTCTCGTCCCTTCACGCATGGTGCCAAGGTGCCTTTGACCACCTCGGCCGCCGCAGCCTCCCCGTAGGTGTAACCGAGGCCGGTGCAGTCGCCGGCCTCGAGTTCCACCAACGCAAGGGTTGTCGCCTCCCACTCGAACGTGCCGTCGGCTTCCGGTGCGTCGGTCGGCACGCGGTAGACGGACACGTCCAGACGCCGGATCGGCGCATCGAGGCAGCTGCTCATTTCTTGTGAGGCAGAAAACTTTCCACCAAGTCGCCGACCGCGCCTTTGATGATGCCCACCGCCGCAGGGTCGTGGATCGTCGAGGAGGCGAAAGCTTTGGCTTGGTCGATGGTGATGTGCGGCGGTAGGTTGGGTACCTCAGGGTCGGTGTAAGCCTCGAGCACGACGGGCTTGCGCGCCGCGAACGCCTCGTCCCACGCCGCCCCCACGTTTTCGGCTTTGTCCACGCGGATGCCGTGCAGCCCCACCAGCTCCGCGTAGCGTGCGTAAGGAAAGTCGGGCACCTCCTGGCTGGCTTCGTACTTCGGGTCGCCCTCCATCACGCGCTGCTCCCAAGTGACTTGGTTCAAGTCCCGGTTGTTGAGCACCAAAATGATCAAACGCGGGTCGCTCCAGTCCTTCCAGTACTTGGCGATGGTCACCAGCTCGTTGATGCCGTTCATCAGCATCGCCCCGTCGCCCACCAACGCGATCGCCACGCGGTCCGGCCACGCGAACTTGGCCGCGATGGCGTATGGCACGCCCGGCCCCATCGTCGCCAGCGTGCCCGACAGGCTGCCCATCATCCCCTTGCGGATCTTCAGGTAACGCGCGTACCAATTGGCGGAACTGCCGCTGTCGGCCGAGAGGATGCAGTTGTCCGGCAACCGCGGGGAAAGTTCTAGGAAAACCCGCTCCGGGTTGATCCCGTTTTGCGGGTTGTTCTCATTCATGGCGCGCGCCTTGATGAGCTCTTCCCAATCGGCCATTTCCTTGGTGACCTTTTCGCGCCAGGACCGGTCGGACTTCGGTTGGAGCATTGGCACCAGCGCGCGGAGCGTTTCCTTCGTGTCGCCGCAAAGCGGCACCTCCATCGGGTAACGGATGGAGAGCATCTTGGGATCGATGTCGATCTGCACGCCGCGCGCCTCGCCCGGCTTGGGCAGGAACTCGGAATAAGGGAAGGAACTGCCGACCATGAACAACGTGTCGCACCCCACCATCAGCTCCCAGGAAGGCTTGGTGCCCAACAGGCCGATGGAACTGACGCAACCGGGCGCGTCGTCCGGCAAGACGGCTTTACCCAACAGCGCCTTGGCCACGCCTGCGCCAAGCACGTCGGCCACTTGCTGCACCTCATCGCTCGCGCCGAGGGCGCCAGCGCCGACGAGCATGGCCACCTTCTGGCCCGCGTTCAGCACCTCCGCCGCCCGGCGCAGATCCACCTCCTGCGGGACGATGCGCGGGGCGGTGTAGCCGACGCCGGTGTAGATCGTGCCGTGCTTGTGCGGCCCAGCTTCCACCATCGGCAACTCCTGCAGATCGTTCGGGATGACGAGGCACGTGACGGTGCGCTCCGCTTTGGCGATGCGGATCGCCCGGTCGACCATGGTGCGCACCTGCTCGGGCACGCTCGCTTGCATGAGGTATTCCGCCGCCACGTCCTTGAAGAGGACGTTGAGGTCGATCTCCTGCTGGTAGTGCCCGCCCAACGAGCGACGCGCCTGCTGGCCGACGATCGCGACCACGCTCTGGTGGTCCATCTTGGCGTCGTAAAGGCCGTTGAGCAGGTGGATGGCCCCAGGGCCCGACGTGGCCAGGCAGACGCCCACCTCGCCCGTGAACTTGCTGTGGGCGCATGCCATGAAGGCAGCCATCTCCTCGTGACGCACCTGCACGTACTCAGGCTTTACTTTGGGGTCCTTGCCCACCCCGGCGCGGTTCATCGCGCCCAGGATCCCGTTGATCCCGTCCCCCGGGTAACCGTAAATGCGTTGGATGCCCCATTCGTTGAGGCGTTTGATCAAAAAGTCGCCGACGGTGTCGCTCATGGCTGCAGACCTTGGTTGTGGATGGAGAAACGGTTCAACGGACCGCGAAGGACACGCCAGAGTCCACGATCGCGGCACCCTAAACCTCGTTCGCCAAGGTCGTGCCAGTTCGCCAGTGATTTTTTCGACACAGAGGATTCTGCCTCGTCACCAGACCAGGCGGTGGCCCGCTGGCCGCGCCGTCCGCCGTTGTCTGCGGCAGGTTCATCTTTCCTTGCCTAGAACCATGGCGCACGCTGCGGGCGATGCGCACGGACACGCGGCGTTCACCAAAACCGGACGTTGCCGCCGACCGTCCGGAGGGGTTGGACGAAAACCGCGGCCTGCTCGTCGTGGCCTGCATCTTCGCCGTGGTCGGCGGGTACCTGGACGCCTATTCCTTCTTGGCGCACGGCAACGTCTTTGCCAACGCGCAGACCGGCAACGTCGTCTTGCTCGCGGTGCACGCCTCCGGGGGAGAGTGGACGCGGGCGGCCCGGCACCTGCCACCCATCGCGGCTTTTGCCCTGGGGGTGGTCGCCGCCAAACTCATCGGCGCGCGGTCGCAGAAGCGCACCTTGCACGCGACGCGGCTCTGCCAAGTCGTGGAAATCGTCATCCTGAGCGGGCTCGCCGCTGGCGCGGACCGCTTGCCCAAGCCTTGCGTCGTTCCGATCATCTCCTTCGTCGCCGCCCTGCAAAACACCAGCTTCAGCGCGCTCGGGCCTTGGTCGTTCAACTCGACGATGACGACCGGCAACCTGCGCAACGCCGTTTCGGGCTTGGTCTTGTGGGGCGCCCGACGTGACCCTGCGCAGAACCGACAAGGCTGTCGCCCTCGGGTCCATCTGCGGTTCGTTT
>CAXUNV010000399.1:0-4794 GCA_964252355.1 uncultured Chthoniobacterales bacterium
TTTTTGTACAGACCGTTCTCCAGGACCCGCTTGACGTCGAAGGCAAGCTCGCGCGGCGTCTTGCCCGAAGCCTGCACCTTCCCGGCGTACGGAATCTCCACTTGGCCGGCGTCGTTGACGATCAGGGTGACCGGCTGTTCCTCGTCTTCCGCGATCCGAAAACTGAGCTGGTCCCCGACGTTGATCCGCGTGGAGCTGTCGAGTTGCTCCATCGTCTTGACGGCGCCCGTCAGGCCGATGGCGCTCGCGGAACCGGCGCTGGTGTCAGGTGCGCCGGGAGCGCCCGGTCCACCCTGGGCGAAGACGGGTCTGTCCAACAGCACCAAAAGCGAGAGGGCGAGGATGATCGGTTTAGAACACATAGTTCATGCTAAGATTCACTTGGTTCTGGGAGTACGAGCCGTTGCTGGCCGCGATGTCGGACCGAAAGCCGTTGAAATTGAAAGCAAACCCGGCGGCTTGCGAGCTGCGGCGCGTGTACCGGTAACGCAACGACAAGCTAAGGTGACGGCCAAGGTTGACCGAGGCGCCCGTCTCGATGCCGTACTGGGTGAAATCGCCCTGCGAAAGAACGCCCAAGACGCTGCCATCGGTGTAAAAAGCTGTGACGTTGAGATTGGTCCGTTTATTCAAACGGTAAGTGGCCACACCACGGTAATCCGTGCGTTCCGTGGCGTTCAGGCCGTTGGCGTAGTCCAAGTCGTGGATCACCTGCAGGTCCCCGCTGACGTAGCGGTTGACCGTCGCGCGGAGCGTCGCCCGCACGTAATACCCCGAGGCGGACGTTTGTTGCCGGTTGAGGAAAAACTGACTTGCGGCCGACAGTTGTGACGATGAAGGCCGGGCCGTGTAGAAGTTTTCCCCCGCCTCCAGCTCGAATGAGGAGAGCCGGGACAATTGGACGTTGAGGAACGCGCCCGGCCCGATCAGGTCGACTTCCGTCGTGTTCGACCCGGAACTTTCGCTGACGGAAACCTGAGGCCCCACCGTGATGGTCGGCGTGAGGCGCAACCCGGCCTGCAAGGTGCCGCGGATGGTGTTCCGATCGCCGTTGCGCGCGAAGGCCGAGGTTTGCACAGTCTGGTTCTGGTTGTTGGTGCGCGCGCTCTGGTTGACGTATTCGTCGTCCACCAGCAATGTCACCAGGAGCTTGTTCAGGTCCCAATCGACCGCCACGCCGACGTCGTTCCGGACGCGGTTCAGGTCAAAGACGTCGGCGATGGTCGGATCGGAGGTTGGATCTTGGATGACGGCCAACCGTTCAAAAAAACGGAAGCGAAAGTCGCCGATCCCCACTAACCACGAGAGTTCGGAATCGGGCGTCAGAGAGAAGTTGTAGTTGTCCCCGCCGCGTCCTGCCAACGTTTGGTTGAGGCTCGCACCCAGGCGCAAGGTGACTTGGTTGACCTTCGTGACCTGCCACAGGAGATCGGTGTCCAACCTCTCTTGCAGTTGAAGCCGGTAAGTCGAACCCTGGTTCGAGACCGAAGAATTGTCGGTGTAGTTCAACCCGAGGCCGAACGAAACCGTGCCCTGAAAAGGCCCGAAATGAAACAAACCCTGCTCTTCGGGCGGCTCGAACCGGCGCGCCAAAAGGCGTGAGACCGAGGCGCGCACCGGCTCTTGCGCCCTGGCTGCCCCCGCGAGTGCCGCCCACCCCAGGCCGACTGCGCCGAGCGCCACGAGGCGCCCGGTAACCCAGAGACACGGGCGGCGGCGGAGTTGACTCAAGAAGCTCATGTGATTGGCAAGCTGGCCGTAGCCAAAGGGGCGGCAGGCACCCAGGGCGCCGCGCCCGCAAATGGCGAAGGAGCGCCTCCCGCATAGGCGAGACGCGCTCCCCAAGCAAGCTCAGATCGACGTTGGTCTACCTGCCTTTAGCAAACAGCATGGTGTGCAACGTCTTCAAAACGATCGCGAAGTCCAGGGCGAGCGAGTAGTGCCGGATGTAGTACAAGTCGTATTTCAGCTTCTCTTCCGCATCCTCGCTGCTGGCGCCGTAAGAGTAGTTCACCTGGGCCCAACCGGTGATGCCCGGGCGCACCAAGTGGCGGTAGCCGTAGAACGGGATGTTGCCGTCGTAGCGTTCCACGCATTTGATCCATTCGGCGCGTGGACCAATCATGCTCATGTCGCCGCGGAGGACGTTCCAGAGCTGCGGCAACTCATCGATCCGGGTCTTGCGGAGGAAATGCCCGAGGCGGGTGATGCGCGGGTCGGCGGTGGAGGTGTAGATGGAGCCGCGGTCGGCCCCTTCGCGCATGGAGCGGAACTTAAAGAGCGTGAACGGCCGGCCGTCTCGACCGATCCGGGTCTGCCGGAAAATGGCCGGCCCAGGACTCTCCAGACGCACCATCAGCGCCACCAACGCGAGAATCGGACCCAGGATCACCAACGCCACCGCCGCCACCAGAAAATCCGCCACCCGTTTCACGTGGTCGTAGATGGAGTCGCGCGCGAGCTGCGACTCGCGGGCGAACGCCCAGCACGCTTCGATGCTTTGCACCGGAACTTGGCGCCAGAACGTCTCGTGGAACGATTCCAGGGTGTAAACCGGGATGTGCCGGAAATGGACGTAGGCCAGAAACTGCCCGAGTTGCGGGTCGAGCGTCGAGGGATGGTAGCCGATGATGACGCCATCCGCCTCGGCGTTAAGATGCTGCAGCGCTTCCGAGAAGTCGGAAAAGGCGCGCAACTCTTGGTTCATCCGTCTCCCTTGGTAGAGGAGTTCGAACGGCGCGGCATCCGCTGGCGAGATCAACAGGATGAAGTGACGTTGGGCGTGGTGGACCCGCAGCGCCTGCGTCACCCAACGCCGCGTCGAAAGCAGGTAAATCGCGTAAACGCCGAAAGCCAGGAAGAACAGCAGGCGGCTTGGCCCGGTCAGTCCGAAAGTGAAGAGGCCGTAGATCAGCAGGGCCGAGACCATCATGGCGATCCCCAGCCCGAGGAAGTGTTCCACGGCGTACGACAGGCTGAGCATGTCCGTCCGCCGGTTGTAGCCGCCGATCAAGTGTAGCGCGGCGGCCGCAACCAGCGACGGGATGACCAACAACTGCCAGACGATCTCCCCGGGACCACCGAAGAGCGCAGAGCGCAGCTCCGAAAAGATCAGCAGGATCGCGGGCCAAGCCAACAAGTCGCTGCTCAGCAAGGTAATGGCCGGCAGCCAGCTGGTGTTCCAACTCAGCGCCGACCGCCGCTCCCCGCCGTGCAGTTCGCTCGTCGTTAAGGCTAAATCATTCAAAATTCTACTAGACGTCGATGCCATGTTCCCCCTCTTCCCGTTGCGATGACGCCCGTAGCAAAGGCCTGGGCAGAACACAAGGGGAGGGGGCCATCAGCGGCCGGACTGCCTAGGGGGACTCCCCCCAGTGTAATAGAGGAAATTTCTATAAATAAGTCGCTACCCTCCAATCGGGGTCATCACCTCCCGGGTGGCTTCCGGCACCCGCGGTAAAGTTGGCGGTACTCCTCACGCAGGCAGTCCCACCCAAACTGCTTGTGGGTGGCCCTCGCCAAGCCGGCGCGCCGGTCGTCAGACCATGGGCCGATGGCTACCTGCGCGCGGAGTTCCGCGCCGAGCGCCGCGACCGCCGGCGCCGTCACGCGCAGGTTTTGGGAGGCGAGGAAGTCGCCCCAGGGAGTTGCGTCCGTCGTCAAGGGAGGCGTGCCGACCTGACACGCTTCGAGTACGGCCAAGCCAAAGTTCTCCGAAAAGGTCGGCAAGCAGAAAAGGTCGGCACCTTGGAGCAAAGGCCATTTTCCTTCGCCCCACACGGCCGGCAGCCATTCGATGGGAGGCAAGTTGGCAGCATGCGCTCGGGCGAACTCCCGCAATTGCCGCCCGTATTCCGCGGGACCGTCTCCGACCACCACCAAGTGAAGTTCGCGGCCGGCCGGCGAGGGCAGCGAGCGCAAGGCGTCCAAAAGCAGGTGCAACCCTTTCTTCGGGTGGACCCGTGACAGGTATAAAATCACGTAACGATCTGGCGGCCAGCCAAGACGGCGGCGGGCGGCGGCGTAATCTGGCTGCCGATGGTCGCCCAAGCCGAGCGAGACGGTCGCGACCGCCGGCCTCATCCGAAAGCGCCGCAGATGCCGGGCCTCGAGAGGACTAGTGGCGAGCAGCGCGGCCGCGCGGTTCAGCCACCGGCGTTCCCGCAAAAAAAAATAAGGCCACTTCTTCCACCAGCGGTGCCACCATGCCCAAGGTTCTAGCATGCCGTGGGGGGAGACCACGTAGGGTTGCCCAGCCCTCCGGCAAGCCTCGGCAAGGCTCGCGAAGCGCGGCTGCCACAGGCCGTGGAAATGGACCAAGTCGAACTCCGACGCATGTGCCGGCTCGACCTCTACCTGAAAGCCGTCGCCCGGAATTTCTGTCGCCATGCTGGCGATGGCGACGTCCAAGCCGCCCTCGCGCGCGGCGGGTGGCGGGATATAAAAGGCGACGCGCATCAGCGGCGGCGCGCCCGCGCCCGTTCGTAAAGGTCGACGTAGGCCCGCGCCATGCGTTCCACGGAAAAACGTTGCCGCACCAAGCGGAGGTTTTGCGTCCCGAGCAGCGCGCGCTGGGCCGGATCGCCAGCGAGCGCCGTCCAGGCGGGATCGTCGGTGCGTAGGACACCGCCGTATTTTAAAAAATCTAGGTCTTCGAGCAGATTCGGCGTCACCGCGCAGGTTAATCCGGCCGCCATCGCTTCGAGCAGTGCCAAAGGCAGGCCTTCGTAAGCGGCCGTGTGCAGGAAGAGGTCGGCGGCGGCATAGAACGGCAGGCCGTCGCCGGCCCAACCG
>CAXUNV010000400.1:0-4788 GCA_964252355.1 uncultured Chthoniobacterales bacterium
CTCATCCCGTCGCTTTACCCGATCCTGAAGAGCGCCTATCACCTCAGTTTTGGCCAGATCGGGTTGATCACCCTGACCTTCCAACTCACGGCTTCTTTGCTGCAGCCGATGGTGGGCCTTTATACCGACCACCGTCCCCAACCCGCGTCCCTGGCAGTCGGGATGGGTTTTACCCTGATCGGTTTGATCCTCCTTGCGATGGCGGGCAACTTTGTTTTTATCTTGTTTGCCGCGGCGCTCGTCGGCCTGGGTTCCTCCGTCTTTCACCCTGAAGCGTCGCGCATGGCCCGGATGGCTTCCGGAGGTCGGCACGGCTTTGCGCAATCGCTCTTCCAGGTCGGCGGCAACGCCGGCCAGGCGCTCGGGCCGTTGCTGGCCGCCTTCGTCATCGCGCCCGGCGGCCAGGGCCGGGTGGCGTGGTTCTCGGTGCTGGCGCTCACCGCCATGGTCATCTTGTCCAACGTCGGGGCTTGGTACCGGCGCAACTTGGCGCGCTCCGCAACGCGGCACGCCTCCGCCGCGCACGACCGTCAGCGCCAATTGACCAAGGGCCGGATCGGCTTAGCCATGACCGTGTTGGTAGCGCTCATGTTTTCCAAATTTTTCTACCTGGCGAGCATGGGCAGCTATTACACCTTCTACCTCATCGACCGCTTCCATCTCCCCGTGCAAACGGCCCAGGTTTACCTTTTTGTGTTCATGTTTTCGGCCGCGGTCGGCGTCATCCTGGGCGGACCGATCGGCGACCGGTTCGGGCGCAAGTACGTCATCTGGGTTTCCGTCCTCGGCGTGGCACCCTTCACGATCATTTTGCCGCACGTTGGCCTTGCGCTCACGGCCGTGCTCACCGTCGTCATCGGCCTGATCCTTTCGTCCGCCGCTTCCGCCATCGTCGTTTACGCTCAGGAACTCATTCCCGGCAGAGTGGGGATGATCACCGGATTGTTCTTCGGCTTGGCTTTTGGGTTGGGCGGCATCGGCTCGGCCGTGCTGGGGCAGCTTGCCGACCACACCAGCATCCGTTTCGTGTTTGAGGTTTGCGCATTTCTGCCGTTGATCGGCCTCCTGACGGTCTTCTTGCCCAAGGTGGAACGGGGCGGAACCAGCGCTTAACGGGGGCGTTGCGGGTCCTTGGTTAGATAGGGGCGGCCCGAGCCACCCTCCCAACCGGTGGGGCGAAAACCCGGTCCGCCGAAAAAAGCAGCTACCGGCGATGAACGCCTGCGGGGCGAAGGGTGCCGGGCACGACTGACCCCGGCGGCGCGCCCCACCCCTGTTCCGGCCTAGCGGCGGGTAAAGTTGACCTCCTTGCCCTACCCATCGTCGGTGGTGGGAGCTCGTGGCGGGCGGGGACGCCCGCACTCCCCTGGAGGCGGCTATCGCCGCAAACGCCAAACGTGGCACCGCCTTTCCCAACCAGGGACCAGAGACCAAGAACGCCCACGCCAAACGAACCAGGGCCGTCATGAGTTACGTGTATGCGATGGGAGACGGCCGGCAGTTGCGGGTCGATCAAGGCGGCGGCCAAACGCGGCTGGCGTTGCAGGGGGAAACCAGCCGCGGGCGGCAAAGTCAGGGAGGGACGTTCGACACCGGCGAATGGTCGCAGGCACCGGCCCTTTTCGAAGTGGGAGACGGATTGGTGCTGCGCATCGACGGCGCCCGGGGTGCCCGTTACCTCCGGATGAGCGGGGACGACGTCGAGCTTCTCCAAGGAGACCCTGACCTCGCCGGTGCCAAACCCCTTGAGTTAGAGGAGTCCGCGGAACCGGTGGAAATGATGGAACCGCTTGAGCCCATGAAGCCCATGGCGCCGATGCGACCCATGAAGCCGATGAGGCCGATGGATTGAGGCGAAGACGGTCGCTCAGGCTGAGCCGTCGGCCGATGGTCCGCCATCGCCGTCAAGCTTCTGGTGAGTCATCACGGCTTTCCGGACCAGATCGGCGCGCTCGAGGGTTTCCTGAGCTTTGGCCAACAGACGGTCCGCGGCGGCGGCGTGTTGGTGGTCGCGCAATTGCGCGGCCATCCGTTGCAGCAGCAGGTGGGTTTCCTGCATGGAGCGGATGGCGCTCCACAAGGTGTCTTCGGTCTTATCGGTAAACTCCGACAAGAGTGCTTCGACGGAATAGGCATGCCCAGTGTGGCAGCGGAAGCGAAGGTTGGTTCCTTCGACCAACTGCCGAAGCACACCGTGGCATTCTGGGCAGGCATAGACCGACGGTTCGCCCCAATCGTTAATGCCTACTTCAAAGGCTTTGTCTTCCTTGGCGATGTCTACTTCGGTTTGCATTCGTGTGGGCACGAGAGGCTCTCCTTTCTCAGGCAGATGCGAGCGCACTAAACGGACCAACAACGGCGCGATCTCCACCAGCGGCACGCGATGGTCGACGGACACATGCTCCAGCGCGCTAAGCGGCATCGAAGGTGCCAGCGCATCGTCGGGGTCTTGCACAATGGCAATGCCGCCGCACTCTTTAACCGCCCAAAGCCCGGCCGTGCCGTCGCTCAACCACCCGGTGAGGATCACGCCGATGACGCGGTCGCCAAACGCGGCGGCGGCCGAACGAAACAGCGGGTCGACCGCCGGACGGAAGCGGTTTTCTTTCGGCCCGCGCGTGATGCGCACGTAACCGGACGGTTCTAGAATCAAGTGGCGGTCCGGCGGTGCGACGTAGATGCGCCCGCGCTCGATCGCATCCCAATCACGGGCGTTGGACGCCGGCAAACGACCAACCCTGTTCAGGATGTCCGGCAGAATGCCCAAGCCATGAGCTCCCATGTGCAGGACGACGAACAAGGAGGCGGGGAAGTCGGGCGGCAACTCACGTATCAACGTCCTCAAGGCGTCGATGCCGCCGTCAGAAGTTCCAATGACGATGATGTCTTTGTGCGGCATGCGCTTGCGGGAAGGTGGGGCCAGGGTCCCACCGGGGCAAACGACGAATCGCCAAAGCCCGGCTGCACGGTCACCGCCACGCCCGGAGGGAAAGCTCAGGCGGCCTTAAACTAGAAGCACGACGCGCGCCGGCACCTTCGCCGACGTCACGCCGGTTCTCCATCCGCCGTTCCCGCCATCCTGACCGGGTCAGGATCGCCCGCCACCATCGCCTCTGGCAACCCGGGCAGCTCCACGCAAAATGTGGCCCCGTGGCCGGGGCCGTCGCTCGCCGCCGAGAGCCGTCCGCCGTGGGCCTGGACCAAGCTGCGCGAGATCGCCAAGCCGAGCCCCAGCCCGCCGTAGCGGCGCGCCAAGGCGGGGTTGCCCTGCTCAAAGGGATCAAAGATCTTCGGCAACACCTCCGGGGCAATGCCGATGCCGGTGTCGGCCACCTCCACGCCTACCCACGGCTCGTCGCCTTCGCTAAACCAGCGTGAGCGCACCGTCACCTGCCCGCCGCGCGGGGTGAATTTCGCGGCGTTCTTGAGCAGGTTCCAGAACACCTGCTGCAGGCGGGCGACGTCTCCCAACACCTGTGGCGGCTGGGGTTCCCACGAGACAGTCACCTTCAGGTCCTTGGCGCGAAAATCCGCTTGGCTCACTTCCAGCGCCTGTCGCAGGCACGCGTGCAAGTCGACGGGCAGACGCGTGAGCTCCAGCTTGCTATGCACGATCCGGTTGACGTCGAGCAGGTCGTCGATGAGCTGGGTTTCGGTCTCGATGTTGCGCTCGATCATCTCCAACGCTCTGCGGCCGGCCCCGCTGAGCCGTTTCTCGCTTTGCAAGATGGCGAGCGACATCTGCACTGGGGTCAGCGGGGTGCGCAATTCGTGCGAAAGCACGGCCAGGAAACGGTCTTTGGCTTGGCTGGCCGCCTCCGCCTCCTCCCGGGCAGCTCGCTCGGCCACGTGCAGCCGCGCGTAATTCTCCTCGGCTGCCTTGCGTTCGGTGATGTCGACGAACGTCAGCACCACCCCGGAGACCCGGTTTTCGGAGGTCACGTAGGGCCGCAGCCGCGCGATGAACCACTGGCCGTCCCGGCTGCGCTTCTCCCGTGCGATGGGCGTCAAATCCCGCAAAACGCTCCCGGCGTCCGCGGCGATGAAGTTGTCTTCGAAGCGGTGGCTGAGATCGGAGAGCGGCCGGCCGACGTCGGTCGGGATGAGCTTGAAGAGCTTTACCGCCGGGGGCGTGTAGCGTTGGACGCAAAGCTCACGGTCAAGGAACACCGTGGCGATGTCGGTAGCGGCCATCAGGTTTTGCAGGTCGCCGTTGGCTTTGGCCAACTCCTCAACCTTGCTTTTGAGCTCGTGGTTGACGGTGCCCAACTCCTTGTTAATCGACTGCAGCTCTTCGCGGCCGCTCTCCACCTCCTCGCCCGCGGAGCGCAGCTCCTCGTTGATGGCTTGGAGCTCCTCGTTCGACGATTTCAGTTCCTCGAGCGACGCTTCGTGTTCTTCCGCGTCGGAGCGCTGCTGCGCCTTCAGACGCTCGAGTTCTTCCTCCAGGCGGCGCGCGAGGACCTCGGCGGGCTGGGGTTTCAACGTCTCCTCACCGACGACGCCTGACTCGTGCCCATCGAAGAGTACCAAGAGCCAATCGGACATCAGGTCCGGTGCCGGGCAGACGCGCAGATCCACTTTGTAACGCACCCCGCCCGACGCCATCTCCACGCCCACCACCTTGACTGGCACCCCCGTCTGGCGCGCCTGGGCAAGGGCCGCACGAAGTTCGCGGCGCAGCTCGGGGTGCACGATGCGCAGCAGGTTCAAGCTCGGTTCGCCGCTCCCCAAACGCAGGTAATGCTCCGCGCGCTCAGAGAGGCGAACCACGCGGTCGTCCTTGTC
>CAXUNV010000401.1:0-2000 GCA_964252355.1 uncultured Chthoniobacterales bacterium
GCACTTGGCCGTACGTGAGATCGGGACCTTGGCGGCGCTGGTCCTCATGCTCCTGGTGATCGCGATCGCGATCCCGCAGTTCCGGGAATGGGGCAACCTCGTCAACATCACGCGCAACTTCGCCTTCGTCGGGATCGTGGCGCTCGGCATGACCCTGGTCATCCTAACCGGGGGCATTGACCTCTCGGTCGGTTCCGTTTGGGGCATGACGGCCGTGCTCACGGCCTCGTTGATGTCGAGCGGGTGGCTGATGATCCCGGCCATCCTCGTGGGCCTTTTGGCGGCGGCCGTGGTCGGGTTGTTCAACGGCCTCTGCATCACGCGCCTGAACATGTCGCCTTTCGTGCCCACGCTGGCGACGCTCTCCATCGCGCGCGCCCTCGCCTTGATCATCACGCACGGCCGGCCGATCTCCAAGTTCGGCCCGCAGCAGGCGGACTTTTTCCGGATTGGCGGGGGCGACATCGCCGGGGTGCCCAACCCGTTCATCCTGTTTGTGGTCATGGCCATCATCTTCTACGTGGTGACCTCGCGCACGGTTTGGGGCCGCCGCGTCTATGCCGTGGGCGGGAACGAAAGGGCGGCCCGCTTGACCGGCCTGGGCGTGCGCGACATCAAGGTGGCCGTCTACATCATCTCGTCGCTCTGCGCCGGCATCGCCGGGATCGTGCAGGCGAGCTACTTGTCGAGCGTGACGGCCAGCCTCGCCACGGGCCAGGAGCTCAGCGTCATCGCAGCGACGGTGATCGGCGGCGTCAATTTGGTGGGCGGCGAAGGCACCATCTTCGGTGTGGTCATCGGCACCATCATGCTGGAAGTCTTGAGAAACGGTCTGCTTCTGTTCGGGATCGACCCGTATTGGCAGGGCGTCTTCGTCGGTGCCATCATCGTGATTGCGGTATCGCTTGATCGCCTCCGCAAGAAGTAGCCGGAAATCGCGCCAACCCTTCGTCCATTCCTTTCATGTTCACCGTCTAACCTCCCCCCAAGAGCCAAACCCCGAATGAAACCGATCCGATTCCCCCTAGAACTCCTGTTGCTGGCCAGCGTTGCGGCGTTGGCGCCTGCTGCGCAAGCCGCCGGCAAAACCTTTGCCCTGGTTCCAAAATCGATCAGCGTGCCGTTTTATGCGGACGTGGAAAAAGGTTGTAAAGACGAGGCGAAAAAATTGGGGGTGCAGGTCCTGTACACCGGGCCAGACACCGCGGACGAAGCGCAGCAGGTCGAAGTGTTGCGGGACGTCGTTTCCCGGGGCGTGGCCGGATTGGCGATTGCCCCGATGAACGCCGACGCGGTGGTTGGGGTGGTGGCAGACGCGCGCAAGAAAAACATCCCGGTGATCACCTTCGATTCCGACGCCCCGAACTCGCAGCGGATGTGTTATGTCGGGACAGACAACCTAGATGCCGGCAGAGAGGGTGGTAAAGCCTTCAAGAAACTCCTGCCCAAAGGCAAGTTTGCGGTGATCACCGGGGGCTTGGCGGCCGCGAACCTGAACGAGCGGATTAAGGGGTTTAAGGAAGTCGTCAACGGCAGCGACTACCAGGAAATTTCCGGCTCGCCTTTCCCCTGCGAGGACGATGCGGTCCGCGGGGTGCAGATCGTGCAGGACATCCTGACCCGCTACCCCAACCTTGACGGGATCTTCTTCTCCGGCGGTTGGCCGTTGTTCGGTGCGCCGGAAGCCTTCATGAAGGCGATCGGCAAACGGGCGGCCGACGTGAAGGCCAACAAGTTCGTCTTGGTCGCCTTCGACACCCTGCCGGAGGAGTTGAAACTGTTGAAGAACGGCTACTGCAACGCCCTGATCGGACAGCGGCCTTACGCCATGGGCGTGAAGAGCATGGACGTCATGAACGACATCGCGAATGGCAAGAAGCCGGAAAACGTGAACACGGGCGTCGATGTCGTGGACGCCAGCAACGTGGACCAGTTCTTGAAATAACCGGAGTCCGGCGCCGGCCCCGGTGGCCCGGCGGCCCTCGCACCCCGCCCCCACC
>CAXUNV010000401.1:2010-4775 GCA_964252355.1 uncultured Chthoniobacterales bacterium
GCGACCAGTTGTTTAAATCCCGGGCGGCCGCCGGCGGCGGCGTTCCGCGGGGGGCCTTCGCTCCCCGCATCCACAGACGGAGCACCCGATGCCTGCCATCCTAAAAATCCGAGGAATCACCAAGACCTACCCGGGCGTACGCGCCCTGCAGGATGTCAGCTTCGACGTGGAACGCGGGACCATCCACGCGATCATGGGCGAGAACGGCGCCGGCAAAAGCACGCTGATGCAGATCATTGCCGGCGCCCAGCAACCCACTTCCGGCACGCTGGAGTTCGACGGCCGCGACGTCCGCTTCGCCAGTCCGGCGGAGGCGCAAGTGGCCGGCATCGCGATCGTTTATCAGGAACTGAACCTCGCGCCCAACCTTTCGATCGCGGAGAACATTTTTCTCGGGATAGAACCACGGACCGCCGGTGCCTTTGTGGACCGCAAGGCGCTCAAGGACCGGACCCGCGAGATCCTAAAAAGACTCGACCTCCGTTTTGATCCGGACGCGATCGTCGGTCAGTTGACCGTGGGGCAGCAACAGCTCGTGGAGATCTGCAAAAGCTTGGTGCGCGAGCCCCGGCTGCTGATCTTTGACGAACCAACCTCCAGCCTCTCGGAAGCCGACGCAAAGATCCTGTTCCGGGTCATCGCGGATTTGAAGGCCCGCGGGGTCACCATGCTTTACATCTCGCACCGGTTCCCGGAGGTGTTCGCCAACTGCGACGCCGTGACGGTGCTGCGCGACGGCAAGCACGTCCGGACCAAAGCGATGAACACCACCAGTGAGGCGGAGGTGGTGAGCCTGATGGTGGGACGGGAGTTGTTGGCGTTTCACCGTCAAGACACGACTCCCAGTCAAGAGGTGATGTTCGAGGTTCGGGGCCTAGCCAAGCAGCGCCAATACGGCGACATCCTCTTCAAGATTCACCGGGGCGAGATCGTCGCTTTGGCTGGGCTCATCGGTGCCGGCCGTAGCGAGGTGGCCTTGGGCGTCTTCGGGGCCCCGCCGCCCGACGGCGGCGAGGTGCGCGTGCGAAACCAGCCTGTGCGTGTGCGGCGCGTGCGCGACGCCATGCGGGCGGGCATCGCGCTCGCGCCTGAGGACCGCAAAACCTCCGGCTTGGTGCTAGGCGCGAGCGTCGGGACCAACGTCTCCATGGCGGTGCTGCCGCGGCTGGCCCGGGCCCAATTCGTGGACCAGAAAGCGGAGCGGAGCCTGATCCAACAGTTCATCTCCCGGCTCAACATCCGGACGCCGAGCCAAGACCAGCAGGTCGGCCTGCTGAGCGGCGGCAACCAGCAGAAGGTGATGCTTGCCAAATGGCTGGCGGTGCAACCCCAATGCCTCATCGTCGACGAACCGACCCGCGGTGTCGACGTGGGGACCAAAGCCGAGATTTATGCCCTCTTCGATGAGCTGGCCCGCGCCGGAGTCCCGATCCTGATGATCTCCAGCGACCTACCCGAAGTGCTGGCCCTGGCCGACCGCATCATCGTGATGCGCCAGGGGCGGATCTCGGGCGAACTGACGCGTGCGGAAGCTACCGAGGAAAAGATCATGCACTTGGCCGCGCTCGGCACCGACAACGTTCCCGTCTAGGGATGAGCGAAGTCAACGGGTGCCGCCCAACCAGCTTCGTTCACGCCGCCCTAGGGCAACGCCGCCACCGCGCCGGTATGCAGATGGACGTAGCCCGTCAGTTTAACTCACCATCATCCGTCCGATCTCGATAGAGCCGATGTGATGCTGACGCCTTGCCGGTGCAGGCGGCCGACGTTTTTCGCGCTTTTAACCTACCTCCCCCCCGTCCCTCAAACCTAATAACGCCATGTTCAAGAAACTCCTGATCTTCGCCATCGCCAACTCCGCGGCTCTCGTTGCCGTTGTGGGTATCGCCCAGGCTGCGGACAAGCCGCCCGTGTTCGCCATCGTGCCAAAAGGCATCAACGATCCCTTCTTTGCCGACGTGGAGCGAGGTGGGAAGGAGGAGGTGAAAAAGTATGGTGGGCAGGTCCTTTATACCGGATCCACGCAGTCAGACGAATCCGAACAGGTGCAGATCCTGCGAGACTTGCTGACGCGCGGCGTCACCGGCATCGCGCTCTCGCCCGTGAACGCAGATGCAGTCGTCGGGGTGATCCAAAGCGCGGCAGAGAAGAAGGTTCCGGTGGTGACGTTCGACTCGGACGCGCCGGACTCGAAGCGGATCGCCTACATCGGCACAAACAACCTTGCCGCTGGGCGAGAGGCTGGCAAGGCGTTCAAGGCCCATTTGCCAAAGGGCAAGATCGCCGTGATCACCGGCCACTTGGCGGCGGCCAACCATGCGGAGCGGGTGAAGGGGTTCCACGAGATCGTCAACGGCAGCGACTACCAAGAAGTTCCGGGCTCGCCGTTCCCCTGTGACGATGACGTCACCAAGTCGATCCAGATCGTTCAAGACACGTTGACGCGGTACCCGGACCTTGACGGGTTTTTCTTTTCCGGCGGTTGGTCCAGCTTCGGCGCACCAGAAGCCTATAAAGGCGCCGTGGCGAGGAGAAAGGCCGACATCGCGAGCAACAAGTTCGTCATCGTCTCTTTCGACACGTTGCCGCAGCAACTGCAGGTCCTGAAAGACGGGTATCTCACTGCCCTGATCGGGCAACGCCCGTACCAGATGGGCGTCCAGAGCATCGACGCGCTGAAAGCGGCCACCGAAGGCAAGCCGGTGCAGAACGTTGACACGGGGGTGGACGTGGTCACGGTCGACAACGTGGACCAGTTCTTAAAC
>CAXUNV010000402.1:0-4756 GCA_964252355.1 uncultured Chthoniobacterales bacterium
CTCGCCTTCCGCCTGCGCCGCAGACGCTCCTGCCGGAGCCCCGGCGGCTGCGTAGGCAGGCCCGGAGACGTCGGCGGGCGATTCCTCTTGTGAACTGTTCATAGTTTGCGTAGCGCGATCAACGTGATGTCATCGTTTTGGGGATGGTTCCCCACAAACTCTTTCACTTCGGTGGTGACTCGCTCGACCACCGCAGGGGCACCCGCCGGAGCGCATTGCCGGACCAGGTTCATCAGCCGCTCCAGCCCAAACTCCATCCCGTTGACATCCAGCGCTTCCGTCACGCCATCGGTGTAGAAGACGAAACAGTCCCCGGGCTGCAGACGGATGCGCAGATCGCCGGTCACCCTATCAAAAACGCTCCCACTGTCAATTCCGAGAGCCATCCCCGGCGGGTTGACCCGGGTCACCGAGCCGTCCTTCGCCCGGAACAACAGGGGCGCGTCGTGACCCGCCCGCGAGAGGACGACTTCGTCGCCGCCCCGCTCCAAAATCAGGTAGGCCATGCTGATGAACATGTCCTCTTTGATGTCGGGGTAGAGCTGGCGGTTCACCCGGTGCAGCACGGTCGCCGGGGAGGCGGCTGCCTCGGCCAGCGAGCGCAACACGCTCCGGCACATCGCCATGATCAGGGAGGCGGGCACCCCCTTGCCGGAAACATCCGCGATCACGATCCCGAGCCGGCCATCGTCCACTTTGACGTAATCGTAGTAGTCGCCGCTGACGTGACTGGCCGGGATGTTCACCCCGCTCACTTCATACCCTTCGATCGCCGGCGACCCGTTCGGCAGGAGGATGCGCTGGATGTCGCGCGCGGTGTCCAGATCGCGGTCGATGCGCCGCTTCTCGCTCGCTTCGGAGTAGACCACCGCGTTGTAGAGGGCGAAGGCCGACTGTTCGACGATGGACTGGAACACCACGAAGTCCGACGGCGAAAACGGCGTGCTCATCGGGCCGTTGGCCACCGCCAGCACGCCCAGGTTTTGGTGGCCGTACGCCAACGGCGCGATCATCAAGGAGTCCAGCTGGAGCACCGACTCCTTGAGGTTTTCCAGCCGAGGGTCGGCATCGCGACTCGACAAAAACAGCGGCTCCCGTTTTTCCCACACCTTGCCCAGGAGCCCTTCGCCGTTGCGGACGGTGTGCAACCGCAGAAAGGCCTCCAGTGACCCGGCACCACCCTGGCGCACCTGCGCAGGCACTTCCAACAACGGCGGGCAATCCCGAGAAAGGTGCGCCGGCAGCAGTACCTTGCCGCTCCGGTCGGCCAAATAGAGCGCCCCGCCGTGCGCGTCGAGGATGCGCATCGCGCTTTCCACGATGAGGCGGTGGAGGTCCGACGCACGCAGGTTTTCCGAAAACGCCTCCCCCAGGCCGTGTAGAAAGTCGAAGACGCGGGTCTCTTCGACCTGCAATTCTTCGCGCGCGCGCTTCAGGTCCTCAATCGTGCGCCGCTGGCGCCGCAGGACCGACGTGAAGACCAGGACGGAGGCGATCAGCAGTCCCAGCAGGAGGAAGGACCACATGGAACGGCATTACCTCGTGATCCCCGCACGTAGGTCTTGCCGAAGGTACTCAAGAACATCTTTGAACCGGGCCAAATTCTCCGGATCGGCATCGACCAAAGCTTCGTGCGCCTCGATCATGCATTCGGCGTGCTCGTCTTTGCTGAGCACGGGTTCGTTGGGCAGCGCCGTGCCGTCCCCCGACCCGTCGCCGCCCGGCAACGCCTCGATGGCGAAGAGGTTGTCGAGCCCCAAGTTCCGCAGCAGTTCACCGTTACGCTCATTGACGTTGCGCACCTGCAGGTGACCGGAATCGCTTTCCCGCAACCGTAAGGCGATCCCCGCCAAAGTGCCCATAAACGTCGAGTCCATGACCGGACAGTCGGCGAGGTCCACGACAAAACTCCGGTGTCCACGGTCAAACATCTGCCGAGCGAACTCCTTCAGCGCCGGGCTGTTCTGAAATGACCCTTTTCCCTGAACCTTTGCATGGACGGTCTTCCCGGAAACCCCCACCAGGATGGATGCTGGTAAACTCACTCGTGAACGCGACAATATCGTTTCGGCACTTTGAGTGTCAAATGTCGCCACCCCTCCCCTTCACTGCCAAGCGCGCGATTGTAGCAAGGCCACGATCGTTTGGTTTTCTATCAAGAGGGCCCGCCACATCGTGATCGGGCCATCCTCCGAGTAATCCGGCCCGACCACCGCAAACTCCGACGTGTGGCTGCCCCGGGCGTTCGGGTATGAAATTTCGCGGGCTTGGACAGCATTCTTCAGGTTGGTCTGGCGATATTCCAGGCGCAGGACCAGGTTCGCCGGGCGTTTGGCCCGCCAAAAGAAGGTGAAGTACTGGCCGGTGCGCCCTTGTTGGTCGGCGCCGCTCACCGCGCCCCAGACGCGGCGTCTCCGTTCGAAATCGATCATCAACTCGCGGGTGAGGATCGGCGTGGCCCCAGGGCGCGGCGGCGTGTTGCGGAAAATGCTGAACTTTCGGAACTGGAAATCGTCGTTTAACGCCAAAGGCAGGACGTTGGCTCGCGGGATGGGCAAAGGATCGTCCGCCCGCACCCGCCACCCGACCGCCGAGAGGACGAGAGCAAGGCCCAAGCCACAAACCAAACGCTTCATGCGGCGATCCATGGCGCAAGATTGCCAAGATTCCCAAGGTTGCCAAGGTTTGCGGAGGGGAGAATCGGTTGCCGACCCGCTTTCCGACAGACGCGTGTTCCGGGCAAGCCGGTGGGGCGAAGACCCAACCGGCGAACCGGGCATGTCACCGAGACGGAAGGCCGCCGGTTGGTCTGAGCCGGTGCCAACCGCTCTTCCCGGCGCTTCCCGCCTTCGGCGGACCAGCCTCGGCTTTTGCGATCATGATGCATCAGGCCAAGCCCGTGGGGCTGCCGGCTCAAGCCGCCCCGCGGCCGTCCACCACCGTGGCAGCCGTTCTGGGCAGGCCGGGTTTTCGCCCCGCCAGGATCTCTCCTAAACGCACTTCCCTCCCGAATTCTTGGCAACCTTGCCGCAATCTTGGCAAGCTTGCGCCATTCCCCATGATCGAGGTGCGCTACCAACGCGGTGTTTACCTTCCCCAAATCGGACTCTGGCTCGACCCTTGGGACGAACGCGAGACCGCCTTCATCTCCCACGCCCACAGCGACCACATCGGCAACAGTCGCGAGGTGATCCTTTCGGAGGTGACGGCGCGCTTGATGGCCGCCCGGCTGCCGGGTCAACGCCTCGAACACGCCCGGCCTTTCCACGCGCCGTTCGCGTTCCGAGGCGCCGAGCTCACCCTGTTGCCCGCCGGCCACATCTTCGGGTCCGCCCAACTTCACGTCCGGGTAGGTGCCGACACGCTCCTCTACACGGGCGACTTCAAGTTACGCCAGGGTCAATCCAGTGAGGCAGCTGCTTGGGCACCGGCCGACACCCTCATCATGGAGACTACCTTCGGGTTGCCACAGTTTGTCTTTCCCCCCACTGAAGCCGTCGTGGCTCAGGTCGTGCGGTTTTGCACCGAGACTTTGGAAGAGGGACTCACCCCGGTTTTGTTGGGTTATTCCCTGGGCAAAGCGCAGGAGATCCTCGCTTCGCTCCACGGTTCGGGTTTCCACGTGCAGCTGCACCCGAGCGTCTACCGCATGACGCGGTTGTACGAGGAGATGCATCATCGGTTGCCGCATTACGCGCCCTACTCGGAAGACGACAAAGCGCCCGGCGTGTTGATCTGTCCGCCGGGCGCGAACCGAACCCGCTTGGTGCAGAAGATCAAGAACCGTCGGGTCGCCGTCCTGACCGGTTGGGCGTTGAGCCCGGGCGCCGTGCACCGGTACCAGTGCGATGCAGCCTTCCCGCTTTCCGACCACGCCGATTACCCCGATTTGCTCCGTTACGTCGAGTTGGTCAGCCCCGCCCGGGTGCTGACGCTGCATGGGTACGCCCGCGAGTTTGCGGAAGATCTGCGGCGGCGCGGCCGCGAAGCTTGGGCCTTGGGTGAGGACAACCAGCTGGAACTGCTCATCCCCGCGTCTGCCGAGGAAGCCGCCCCGACCGCCGTGCGCACCGGTGGCGACGAGGACGCCGGCTCCCCTTTCGGGCGGTTCACGGCGGTGTGCGAGCGCATTGCAGAATTCACTGGCAAATTGAAAAAAGTAGAAACCCTCGCTGCTTACCTTTTCGAACTGAGCGACGCAGACCTGCCGGATGTGACTGTCTACCTCACCGGCCGTGCGTTCTCCCGTTTGGAAGGGCCCGTCATGCAGGTGGGTTGGGCGGTGATCCGGCGCGCCCTGCAACAGGCCACCCGCCTGACTGAGGCCGACTTCCGCCGGGTGGCTGGTTCTTTTGGCGACGCCGGCCGCGCCGCCTACCACGCCCTCCTGGGACGCACCGCGCCAGAGGGCATGAAGATGGCGGAGGTGCGCGCCCTGTTTACCCGCGTGCAGGACGCTTCCGGTCCTCTTGCCAAAGCCGACGCCCTGGCCGAGCGGCTGGCGCGCACCTCTGCCCTCAGCGGGAGCTACCTGGTCCGCATCCTCACGGGCGACCTGCGCATCGGCTTGCGCGAAGGGTTGGTTGAAGAAGCCGTGGCCAAGGCGTTTGGCGCCGACCTGGACGCGGTCAAGGAGGCGCACATGCTCACCGGTGACCTCGGTCAAACCGCCCTGCTGGCCAAACAGGCCCGTCTGGGAGATGCCGACATCGCCCCTTTCCGACCGGTCAAATCCATGCTCGCCGTGCCTGAGGGC
>CAXUNV010000403.1:0-4751 GCA_964252355.1 uncultured Chthoniobacterales bacterium
CCGGGCGGCCCGATTTGGGGGGCCCTAACCAACCCATGGAGTCGTTAAACTTTCCTGCCTTCGAAGCCACTGTACCCATGGAGTCCAGCCCAACCTTGATCTTCGCCGGCTCAAACCGCCCGGCACCCGACAAGGGTGATCGCAGCTTGGCTCTGCCGGCCGGGTTTTCGCCCCACCGGTCCTGGGGTACTCCTGCGTCTTCCGCTAAGCCAGCGGCGATCGGTGATTTAGCCATTCCCCCGCGCCGTCTTCACGAGGCGACTCTCAAACCCGAGGCTTGCGCCAAGCGCTCCGGGGCATGGTTCGTCGACAAACTCCCTAAACAGTCAAGTCAAGTTGGATCGCGACTGGTGAACAGTACCTCCGCTCGTCCGCATTTTTTCTGACACGAACCCATGCGGGATGATGAAAGCCTCCGTCTGTAAGCCGCTCGATGGCATGGAAGGGACCAGAGATTTCATTCCGACGAAGTGTTTCGATCGTTGCCTGTTGCGCATCTTCACCTGCAGCGATCACAAAAACATCCGCCAACTTTCTGCCCCGCCTGATCCAATAATCATTGCCCTCACAGATCGCTGACGGGATCGTTTGGGAGCGTGCGTCCTTACGTTCACTCTTGATCACTGGGTAGAGGTTCACGATGCCAAAACCGCGCCAACCCCAGTGTGCCGCAAGGTTGCTGCAGTTCATCGTGGTGACATCGAGCCGAAGGGCATCCGCCGAAGAAGGATTGTGGCAGAGAAACACTCCTAATGGCGCATGCACGCCCCATTCACGGCTAAGCCAGAACCGGTAGGATCCACATGATGAAAAGACGGCCTCACACCGTTGATTTGTTTGGAAGTCCATCGCTGCTGAAAGTAGGTGTTTCGTACTTGCAGTCTCAACGGCCTTTTGATTGAGCGGGTTTCTTTCGGCTGCGTTTACCGATGTCCACCGGTTACGATTACGCGCCCCAAGGCAAACCGCAGCGCGTCTGCGGGCCGGGCGAGTTCCCGATCGCGGCCGTGGCGCTCGACCATGGACACATCCACGGCCAGTGCCGCGGCTTGGTGGACGCGGGTGCGGACGTGCGCTGGGTATTTGATCCAGACCCGGCGAAGGTCGAGGCGTTTCGCCGCGCGTTTCCGCAAGCGCGTGCGGCCGGGTCCCTCGAGCAGGTCTTGGACGATGGCGCCATTCAGTTGGTGGCTGCCGCCGCCGTGCCGTCGGACCGCGGACCGCTCGGGTGTCGGGTCCTGCGGGCCGGCAAACACTACTTCACCGACAAAACGCCATTCACCGAAGCGGGGCAGTTGGCGGCGGCACGCCGCGCCGTGGCCGAGACGGGCAGAAAGTACCTGGTCTATTACAGCGAACGCCTGCACGTGGAATGCGCGGTGTTCGCCGGTGACCTGATCGAGGCGGGCGCGATCGGGCGGGTGCTCCACGTGCTGGGGCTCGGACCCCACCGCCTGAGCGCGCCGTCACGCCCCGCGTGGTTCTTCGAACGGGCAAAGTACGGAGGCATCTTGTGCGACCTCGGGAGCCACCAAGTTGAAGGATTCTTGCATTACGCCGGGGCGAACGCCGCCACCATCGCCGGGGCGCGCGTCGCCAACTACGCGCACCCGCAATACCCCGAGTTGGAGGATTTCGGCGACGCCACGTTGGTCGCCGACAACGGCGCGACCGGTTATTTCCGGGTGGATTGGCTGACGCCGGACGGGCTGCGCGCCTGGGGCGATGGCCGCACCGTGATCCTCGGCACCGCTGGTTACCTTGAGCTGCGCAAATACGTCGACGTCGCTCGCGACGGCGGCGGTGACCAACTCTTTTTGGTGAACGGTGACGGCGAACGGCACTTCTCGTTGGCGGGCAAGGTCGGTTTCCCATTCTTTGGCCGGTTGATCCTGGACTGCCTGCACGGGACCGAGACTGCCATGACCCAAGAGCACGCGTTCCGAGCGGCGGAACTCTGCTTGCAGGCGCAGGCCGTCGCGCAACGGGTCGGGTGAGCGGGGCACGGTTCCCGGTAGCCGGCGGACATCATTTTAAGACCCGGTGGGGCGAAAACCCGGCCCGCCGAGGGGAGCAACCTCGACGAAGGACGGCCGCGGGGCGGTTTGAGCCGGCGTGGAACCACCTTTTTAGCGAGCCTTCCGGGAAATCCCACATCGGCTCAAACCGCCCGCCAGACATCCTCCTTGAGAACGACCCTTCTGGGACGGCCGGGTTTTCGCCCCACCGGGTCGCCTGCGGGTTCCGGCCCGCGCTCCCCTTTGCGCTTGCCTTCCAGGCGCGTCTCCGCTACAGGCTCAGGCCTCGCGCATCTCCTTTATGCTTCCGGTTTTGGTCGTCTGCGGTTTCGTCTTGGGCACCCTGTTTCCGGAAGCGACGCGGCAGGCCACCGATTTTCGGCAGAATCAACTGGAGACTGCCGTGTTCGCCTCCGATTTGGCCGGCATCGACGCCGCGCTGGCCAACGGTGCGGCGGTCAACGCCCCGTTACCTTTGACGGCCTTGCGCCAACCCGGGTACGCGGAGGCGCACCCGCGGCTGCAGCACTATTTCCAAGAAGAGACTCGGGCGACGGCCCTGATCGTGGCGGCGGCGTTGGGCCGGGCCGAAGTCTGCCGCCACCTGCTCGGGTGCGGTGCCCGGCGGCGGCAAGCGTCGGCCTGGGGTTGGGTACCAGCGCAGTACGCGGCCAAGTGCGGCTACCCCGAACTCGCGCAGACTTTGTTCGACGCCGACCCGCTGGCTGCCCGGTTCCGCATCGTGATCGGCATCAGCCCGCAAACCATCGTGCTCTACCGGGACGGTACCCCGGTGATCTCCGGAAAAATCTCGTCAGGCAAAGCCGGGCACGACACTCCGCCCGGCCGTTACTTGGTCACCGACAAAGAACGGACGCGCCGCTCGTCCCTTTACAAAGTTTCCATGCCCTACTTCCTGCGGCTGTCGTTTAGCGAGTACGGCATCCACCAGGGGAACAACCCCGGGCACCCGGCGAGTCACGGCTGCATCCGGGTCGGCAAGGAAGGCGTGGCCAAAGCTTTGTTTGAACAGACGCCGATCGGTACCTTGGTGACCGTCCGTTAAGGGCGATTCTCGTCCGTCAACGGACCGGGACGTTGGCCCGGCGAGGCCTGCTGCGCCGGCTCCAGCAGCCAAGCGCGGATCCCCGGGTCGTCAAGGCTCGGTTCTGCGTCTTGCAACGTCGGTGGAAATTCATCCAAGGGCGTGACCTCGCCGTCCTCGTTGCCGATGGTGGGGATCTCATCCCGCACGATCTCGTTCGCGACGGTGCGCGCCACCTCGGCGGCGGCATCTTGCCGAGCGCGGGCGGTGTCGCCCTCGGCCGGGGTCAACGCGTCGGGGCCGACTTCCACCACGGCGGACCGGCGCACCATGCCTTCGCCATACGCGCTGGGCTGGACCGTAGCTTGGCCTTCGAAATCCACTTGGAAATAGTAAAGCTGTTCTGCCATGGCTCTCGTTAATGCGGGGTCCTTGAGGGTACGACCCGAACGGGTCTTCAGGGTGCGTGGCCGAACGCGGGTCAGTGACGCTGACGCCGGCTTTCCAGTTTCATGTTCAAGCTGACTTGCGCCTCTTGGAGCCGCGCCCGGAGTGATCGCGCAACTTCCGGGTTTTGGCAGTTGGCCAAGGTTCCTTCCAAGGTCGCCACCTCACGCAGGAGGTTCACCTCTTCCGGCACGTAGCCGGCATTTTTGAGGATCGAGTAGGCGAAGCGCATGTCTTCCGGCCAATTGAAGTACTCGTCGAGATCCAACGGCTTGCCCTGGCCAGGCAGGTCTTCTTTGGGGCTTTTAGCCACCCACTCGGCGATGATCTTTTCGATGCCCAAACCCATCAGCGACTGGCCACCAAAACACGTCGGTCACCGCTCGGCAAGGGGCTGCCAGCCGTCGCTTCCGGGATTGTCGTCGTCGGGAGGGTCCGCTACGTTTGGCCCGGAGCGCGCCGGTTCGGGGGTGCGCCGTACCTGCATGAACTCATCGCTTCGTTCCCGCCGGACTCTCCTGTCGCTTGCCCTGTTGCTGATCTTTGCGGAACCGCTCGCGGCGGGTGCGGCGACCAGAAGCCACGCGGGTGCGCGGGCGCGCCGCGGGTCGGTTGCCACGATGCCGGCGAACGACGACGCGGTCCGCGCCCTGCGTCCGTTGCAGGTTTCCCGTGAACGGGTGCTGACGCTCGCCGCGGAGGTGCGGCGAATCTTTCCAGCCGATGCCGGCGCGTACGACCGGACCCGGGAACTCTACGGGGTGGTGGCTGGTTCGTTGAGCCGGTTTGGCGATGTCTTGCGTCGGGAAGCCAACGCCGGCCGGAGCGGCCGCTCAACCCTCGACGAACGTAAAACGGCCGCGTTGAACAGCGCGCTTGCCGCGTACGACGGGTACGTCGGTCGCCTGCCGAACCTCCGGCGCGCGCGGGTGCCCGGCGTCGATCCCGCCATCCTCGCCCGGGTGCGCGACCTGGGTGGGTCTTCCCCGGCGAATCGGACGGCGCTTTTGGGCGCGATCCGGGCCTACACGACGTTGCCCGCTTTCGGAGCGCCGGCGTCTCGCCGGTAAAGGCGAAGCCTCCCGGCGGCGGGCCTCACCGTGGTTTACGGCCCGGCGGCGCCCCCGCCCGCAGCGCCACGGCTGCGCCCCTCCAAGGGTGGGGAAAGGCTTTCCAAGCCTCCGCGCAGCCCCGCCCGAAGCGCTCCGGGGCGCCCGGGACGGCCGCCCCCCGGGCCGGGC
>CAXUNV010000404.1:0-4733 GCA_964252355.1 uncultured Chthoniobacterales bacterium
CTTTAGTTGAGCGAGGGATCGTCCGGCGCATGCGCCATCAGCTTGAACGCGGGTCCCAGGTCGCTGACCGTCCGGCGCCAAAGGTTGTCGTCGTCCACGTGCTCCAGAACCTCGCGGCTCGACGGCAGGACGATCCAGGCGTGCTGCGCGAGTTCGGCTTCGAGTTGGCCGGCGCTCCAGCCCGCGTGCCCTTGGTAGGCGCGCACCTCGCCTTTGCCACCTTCCACCACGGCGGCGGCCTCATCCAAGTCGAGATTGGCTTGCACGATCAGGCTGTTGCCCGACCAACGGAAGCAAAGAAGCATCACCTCCCGAGTACCCACCGGTCCGCCGTGGTAGACCGCCACTCCCTCCAGCCCTGGAGCGACTTCCGCGACGGTCGCCAGGTCTGAAAGCTGCAGGTGGGCTGGCCGATTCACGATCACCCCCACCGCGCCGACCCCGGTGCCGTGCGCCGAAAGGAACAGGATGGACCGGCGGAAGTTGGGGTCCCGCAACGCCGGGTGGGCAACCAGCAAGCTCCCGCTTAGGTTGGTACCGCCGCGTTCAGACCCAGCCGCCATCCCCAAAGGTAAAAGCGACCGCTTGCGGTTCAAGCCCGACCCCGCTTATTGTCTCCGTTGCGTTGCCATGGATTTTCCGTCGTCGCCGTTGACCATCGCCGATCGCACCTTCAGTTCCCGGTTGCTGCTGGGCACCGGTAAATTCGGCAGCAACACCGCCATGGCGTCGGCCTTGGCCGCCAGCGGTACCGAGATCGTGACGGTGGCGTTGCGGCGGGCGGATCTGTCGGGTCGCCGAGACCCGTACGCGAACATCCTCGAGTTTGTGGATCCCAGCCGTTACCTGCTGCTCGCCAACACGAGCGGGGCGATGAACGCCGAGGAAGCCGTCCGCTTGGCGCGGCTGGCCGCGGCCGCCGGCTTGCCGAAATGGGTGAAGCTGGAGATCCACCCGAACCCGCACCACCTCTTGCCCGACCCGATCGAGACGTTCCGGGCGGCCGAGATGCTGGTGGCGGAGGGGTTCGTCGTGCTGCCTTACATCAACGCCGACCCGGTTCTGGCCAAGCGCTTGGAGGAGGTCGGGACGGCGGCGGTCATGCCGTTGGGCGCCCCCATCGGCAGCAACCAAGGCCTGCGGACCCGGGATCAGCTGCGGATCATCATCGAAGGCGCGGGCGTGCCGGTGATCGTGGACGCCGGCCTGGGTGCGCCGAGCCATGCCGCCGAAGCCATGGAGCTCGGCGCCGACGCCGTGCTCGTGAATACCGCGATCGCGGTGGCGACTGATCCGGACGCCATGGCGCGCGCGTTCCGTTGGGGCGTGGAAGCCGGGCGTTTGGCGTACGAGAGCGGGTTGCCGGCCGCACAAGCGCAAGCGTCCGCGACCAGCCCGCTGGCTGCTTTTCTCCAGCACTCGCCGAGCGTGTGAACGCCCTGGAAGTCGTCGGCTTGCGCGTAGAGTACCCGGGCCCGGCCGGCACCATCGTGGCGGTGGATGGCGTCTCTCTGACGGTTCCGCGCGGGTCGACGGTCGGCTTGGTCGGCGAAAGCGGCAGCGGGAAGAGCACGGTCGCGCGCGCCGTCATGAACCTCGAACGAATCACGGCTGGCACCGTCCGCTTCGACGGCACCGACGTGACCAACCTGCCGGAGCGCCGGTTCCGTCCTTTCCGCAAACGCATGCAGATGGTTTTTCAAGATCCCTACGGCAGCCTGGATCCGCGCTGGTCGGTGGGCGCCACCGTGGCCGAGCCATTACGGATCCATTTCCCGCGGTGGGATGCCCGCCGCCGGGCGGAGCGGGTTGCCGAACTGTTGGAACGCGTCGGTCTACGCCCGGAGCACGGCGACCGGCTCCCGCACGAGTTCAGTGGCGGACAACGTCAGCGCGTCGGCATTGCCCGGGCACTTGCCGTTGAGCCGGAATTGTTGCTGTGCGACGAGCCGGTCAGCGCGCTCGACGTGAGCGTGCAGGCGCAGATCGTGAACCTTTTGAGCGACTTGCAGCGCGACCTCGGGCTGACGTTACTGTTCATCGCGCACGACCTAGCGGTCGTTGAACACCTCAGCCAATTTGTGGCCGTCATGCACCGGGGACGGGTGGTCGAGGCGGGACCGACCCCGGAAGTGTTTCGTACGCCGAAAAGCGAGTACACCCGCGCGCTCCTCGACAGCGTGCCCGTGCTGTAAGACCGCGCGGCGCGTCCCAGCTCCCTGATTTCAGGTCAGGAAAAGGAGCGGCTTGCACGTGCGACCCGGTGGGGCGAAAACCCGGCCGGCGAAACCGGGCTGCCACCGCCAACCGACGACCGCCGGGCGGTTTGAGCCGGGCGGCCCGACCCTGGTGGCACCATCACCTGGGCATACCTGCCGAAGTGGCGTCTCGCCTCCATTGCCTAGCCCCCTCAAGCGAGGGTGGATTTCGTCCGCGGGACCGTTCCCGCCCGGCTCAAACCGCCCCGCGACCGCCTGTGGTGGCTGGCCGCGGCCCCTGGGGGGCCCGGGCGGGGGGGGGGGGGGGGGGGGGCCGGCCCGCCGCGCGCCCCCCCCCCCACCGGGTTGTCTGGTGCGGTCCCGCTTCCGTCGGAAGGTCGGCGTTTCGCCTAAACCAACCAGAGACCAGAAACCCGCAACGGCACCCCCGCGCCCTTGCAATGCGCTCCGCCGCGTGATTACGCTGCCCCCCGCAGATGAATCTGTTCTTGCGCAAGTTGTTTCGGATGAACTGGCTCCTGACTGCCTTGGCCATCGCCCTCGCGGTTTTCGGCGTCATGGCCATCTACAGCGCCACTTACATGCGGGCCGAAGGGTACTTGGTCGAAATGTGGCGGCGCCAAGCCATCTTCCTCGGGGTCGGGTTAGCCGCCTACTTCGCCGCCGCGCTCGTGGATTACCGCACTTGGCTGAACAACGTCGTCTTCCCGTTGATCATGTACCTCGGTGGGCTCGGTTTTTTGGTGCTGACCCATTTCATCGGCCGTAAGACGTACGGAGCCCGGAGTTGGCTGGACCTGGGACCCATCAGCTTTCAACCCGCGCAGTTGGCGATCGTGTCGATGCTCTTGCTGCTGGCTTGGCTGATCGCAAACACGGAAAATTGGGTCGGTTTCTGGCCGACGGTGGGCCGGATCTTCAGCTGCGGCGCGATCGTCGCGCCGCCGTTCCTCTTGATCCTCATCCAACCCGACTTGGGTGAATGCCTGGTGCAGCTGCCCATGATCCTGGCCTTGTTGTTCGTGGGGCGGATTCCCAAACGGTACCTGCTCGTCCTGATCATCCTGGTCATCGCGTTGGTGCCCGTGGTCGCAAACTTCGGCCTGAAGCCGTACCAACGCGACCGGTTGACCACGTTCATCGATCCCGACCAAGACCCTCAGGGGGCGGCGTGGACGATCAACCAAGCCCTCATCGCGATCGGTTCCGGCGGTTTCTACGGCAAAGGGTTCACCGCGCCGAACACCCAGGTCAACCTCGGCTTCGTGCCCTCGACCATCGTGCACACCGACTTCATCTTCACGGCGATCGCCGAACAACTCGGCTTTGTCGGTGGGCTGACGCTGATGGCGGCGTTCACCGTCCTGTTCCTTACCGGATTGCTCGTGGCCGCCAGTTCGCCAGACGAACTCGGACGCCTCGTCTGCGTTGGGGTCATCGCGTTGATGTTCACCCACGTCTTCATGAACGTCGGCATGAACATCTCCGTGACGCCCATCACCGGGGTGCCCCTCCCGTTGATCTCCTACGGTGGCTCCTTTTTGGTCTTGATCTTGTTTGCCTTAGGCGTGGTGCAAAGCATTTGGATCCACCGCCGGCCGCTCACCACGAACCGGGCCGGGTACGCCCGCTAGCCGCCGACGGCTTGGTATTTGCGCAAACCCTGCGCCCAAAAGAAACGGCAGGCGCCGAAGCTCGCGACCGTCCAGAACGCCTGGAGGCACAAACCCTGGACCAGGGCGGCGCCGGTCACTCGCTCTTGGAAGACGGAGATCGGGAAATAGAGTTCGTAGGGAAACGGCGTCCACGCCAACACCCGCTGGATCGCCAACGGCATCATGCCGAGCGGGAACATATGCCCGCTCAAGAAGTATTCGAACGAGTAGAGAATGAAGACAACGGTCGAGATCTCCAGCATCCAAAACGCCAGCGTAGCGACGCAGAACGAGATGAAGAACTGGAGAAACGCCGCCATCCCGGTGCTCAGCAGGGCGCAGGCCCAAACCACCGGGTTAGCCGGCCAGCGGAGGTCGTGGCGAAAAGCTAAGAAGATCGCGGCAAGTACCGGAGAAGTGATGGCGGTGTAAAGCAGACGGTTGCTGGCAAACAGGCAGAACCGGTACCCGAGGTAATTTACCGGTTTGACCAAGAAGTTGTTCATCAAGCCGTCCCGGATGTCGGAAGCGACCTGCCACTCGTCGTCCGTCGGGGTGATGAGGCTGTCTAAAACGAGGATCAGGAGGAAATAGAAAATCACGGAGGCACGGTCGTAATCGCTGATGCCACCGCCTTTGGCGTCGAAGATGGCGCCCCAGATGAAAACGGTGCCCAGCAACGGGAACAGTCCGAAAAAGGCGCGCAAAAAGAAGTTCCATCGATAGACGAAAGTGTTCTGCAGACCGACCTCAAAGACTTTGCGGTACTTGCGCCAGACCGAGTGCATGCGACGAGAGCCGTAGCCCACCGGGCGGCGTCCGACAAGGGGACGGGCGTTTGCCTTCCCCATAACGGCGG
>CAXUNV010000405.1:0-562 GCA_964252355.1 uncultured Chthoniobacterales bacterium
CCCCAACGCGTCTCGCTGGCGTACACCCCAGACACCGTCTGGCGTAATCGGGCCGAGTTTTTGTTCGGGCGCGACTCCGTGGTGCAATTCCTCACCCGGAAATGGACTAAGGAGCTAGACTATCGCCTGATCAAAGAACTCTGGGTGTTTCGGGAAAACCGCATCGCGGTGCGGTTCGCCTATGAGTGGCACGACGATTCCGGCAATTGGTTCCGTTCATACGGCAACGAGAACTGGGATTTTGATCCTCACGGCTACATGCGGCGACGCATCGCCAGCATCAACGACCTGCCGATCGCAGAGTCTGCCAGAAAATACCATTGGCCTTTGGGCCGTCGACCGGACGATCACCCCGGCTTGAGCGAACTGGGTCTCTGATGACCGTTTGGCGCCAGCCGCCGCACGCGATGCGGCAGAAGTGGGGTTAGAGCTTGCGGTGCATCACGTAGGCGTCAACGAACCCGAACCGGGGATGGAGAAACGCTTCCGGCAAAGTCCCGACGACTTGGAACCCAAATGCCTTCCAGAGGGCCACCGCGCGCGCGTTCGTGCTGACCACGAA
>CAXUNV010000405.1:572-1986 GCA_964252355.1 uncultured Chthoniobacterales bacterium
CTGCACCCCCCGAAACCCCCGCCCCGCGGCGTAGCCTAGCGAATGGGCCCACCTGCCGCGCGCCACGCCCCGACCCGTCGCGTTTGCGTCCGTGACGTACCCGCAGTTGGCGACGTGACTGCCCCCGCCAAGCTGATTGGGTTGCAGGAAGTAAGTGCCGAGCACGGCACCGCCCTCCTCCGCCACGAACACTTCGCGGGCGCCGCCGTACCAATAACCGAGTGCTTCGGACAGAGTCCAAGCGCGGGGCAACGCATAGGTCTCCCCGACCCGGATCACGGGCTCTAACAGCCGCCACACGGCTTCGCGGTCCCCGTCCACGCTGGTGCGCACCTCCATCCTTGAGCGCTACCCGGTCGCGCCCGGCTGTCAACGGCGCCCGTGCACCTGGGCAACGCCGGACCCCAAGGCGTGGGTAGGGCGCGCGCAGGTCACCGCACCGGCCCCGAGGTGTGCCTGCCGCGGGCGGCCAAGGTCAAACAGACGGCTCCCGGTCGCCTGCCTTAGGCGTTGGCGATCTTCAAAGAATTGATCCTCGCTTTGGCTTCATCGAAATCGAGCGCGTTCGCGATCACGCCTTTCGCCTTCTCCACATCGCCATGGTATCGGATCAACTCCTGCAGGATCGAGCCGAGATCGTCTTGGGGCAAGTTTGCCCCGCCGACTTGGTTCGGAGTCGCCACCAGCTCCGTTTTCGCCATCCGGATGAACTCTTCTTCAGTCACATGTTCACCGTACAGGGTGAAGCCTCGCGTTAAAAGCCAGAGTCGCAGCCTGACGACGGTTGCGTGACGATCTTGCGACGGACCCGACCAGCGGACGACCATCGCCGGCCTTCCCCAGGCGGGAGAAAAGGCCTCCTTTCGGCAACCGTTGGCGCCTCGCTTGCCGAACCGTTGGAGGAGAAGAGTCACCATGACAAAACGCCCTAACAAAAAGCTGAAGGTGCGCGGCAAATGGGATCCGCCGTGGCGCCTGGTCCTGATCTACCTCCTGACCACGCTTTTTGTGCTCTGGGCTTGGCAGGAGTTTGTGCGTCAGGTGGCGGTCCGCACGATCCCGTACAGCGAATTCAAAACCCATTTGGCCCAGCGGGAGGTGACGCAGGTCACCGTGGAACCCGACGAGATCATCGGCGAAATCGCGCCGCGCGCACCGGCGACCACGGCCCCGACGGGGTCGCCCGCCCCCGCCGCGTCGGCGTCTCCGACCGCGTTGGCCAGCCCAGCGGCTTCTGCCACCGTCCCTTCGCCGGCCGGCCAATTCCTGTTCCGCACCGTTCGGATTGAGGATCCCGAATTGGTGGGTCAACTGCAGGCCGCCGGCGTGCGGTACGGCGCGTTGAAGCCCGGCATGCTGAGCCAACTCTTGGTGGGTTGGGTTCTGCCGATTGCCGTGATGGTTGCGCTCTGGA
>CAXUNV010000405.1:1996-4730 GCA_964252355.1 uncultured Chthoniobacterales bacterium
CTTGGCTGGGCAGACGTCTGGGGGGAGGCGGGGGCGGCGGCTGGCTGAGCGGCGGGAAGAGTCGCGCGCGCCTGATCGATGGCGAAGCCACCGGCGTGAACTTCGGCGACGTGGCCGGCTGCGACGAAGCCAAGGCTGAATTGGTGGAGGTCGTGGACTTCCTGCGCAATCCACAGGAGTACCAGAAGCTCGGGGCTCGCGTACCGAAAGGCGTCCTCTTGGTCGGCCCTCCCGGCACGGGTAAAACGCTGTTGGCGCGGGCCGTGGCTGGGGAAGCCAAGGTACCGTTCTTCTCGATGTCCGGCAGTGACTTCGTGGAGATGTTCGTCGGCGTCGGCGCAGCGCGGGTCCGCGACCTGTTCCAACAAGCCAAGGCGCAGGCGCCGTGCATCATCTTCATCGACGAACTGGACGCGATCGGCGGGCAACGCGGCGTGCACGCCGGCACGGTCAACGACGAGCGGGAACAGACCTTGAACGCCCTACTCACGCAGATGGACGGCTTTGAGCCCAACACCGGCGTCATCATCCTGGCGGCGACGAACCGACCGGAAATCTTGGATCGCGCCTTGTTGCGGCCAGGCCGGTTCGATCGCCAAGTCATCGTGGACGCGCCCGACTTGGACGGGCGTGAGGCCATCCTGCGCGTGCATGCGCGCAACAAAAAGCTTGGTGAAGGCGTCGACCTGCGTCGCATGGCGGAAGCAACGGCTGGTTTTTCCGGAGCGGACTTGGCCAACCTTTTGAACGAAGCGGCGATCGCGGCGGCCCGTGAAAAACGCGGTTACATCACGCAAGCCGACTTGGAGTGGGCGTTGGAACGCGTGGTTGCTGGACCCGAACGCAAAAGCCGGCGTTTGGGCGCTGAGGAAAAGCGCCGCGTGGCTTACCACGAAGTCGGGCACGCCTTGGTCGCCGCCTACAGCCCCCACGCCGACGCGGTTCATAAGATCAGCATTGTGCCGCGCGGCCGCGCCGCCTTGGGCTACACGCTGCAACTGCCGACCGAAGACCAGTTTCTCATGACGCAGCAGGAGTTGTTGGAGCGCCTCCGCGGCTTGTTGGGCGGGCGGGCTGCGGAACAACTCGTGTTCGACCAGGTCAGCACGGGCGCCCAAAACGACCTGGAGCGCGCCACGGCCCTGGCGCGTCAGATGGTAACCATGTACGGCATGAGCGAGCGGGTCGGGTTGGCGCACGTCGCCCGGAGGCAACCGACGTTTTTGGCGGGTCCCGATTACCAGCTTCAGCAAGACTGCAGTGAAGAGACTGCCGCCATCATCGATGATGAGGTCAAACGCATCCTCGACGGGGCGTACGCGGCCGCTCGAAAGATCTTGTCCGAGCACCGTGCGGAATTGGAGGCAGCCACGACGGAACTCCTGCGGCGCGAGACCATCGACGGGCCGACGTTTTACCGCTTGGTGCGTCGCCCGCCGCCGCCAGAGCGGCTCGCCGCCAGCGCTCCCCTTGGGCCTAACCCGGCGCAAACCCGTTAGGCCTGCGGTTAGATGTCGCCGGGCCATGGTCCAAACCTAGCGTCGAGGTGGCGCGAAAGCCGGAGGCTGCGCGTATCACGGATCGCATACCCGGGAGGGCCGGTGCCCCGCCACCGCCGATCTTCCCGGCCGCGCCGTCCCAGGATCGTCCCCACAAGCGGCGCGGTGGCCCGCCCGCAACGCTGCGCGAGGCCGCTGACCTCGGAGATCAGCCTGGTTGCCGCGCGGCCGTAGCGCTGCGGGCGGGGGTGGACGCCCTCGTCTGCCAACGGCCCGAGCGACCACTGTAGCCCGCGCCTGCGTTCGTTCCGGCCTCCGGCCTCGGGCAGCCCGGCGGCGTCTCGCAAGAGTCGCCTTCCTACCAATTTCTGGGCGGTGGCGGCTCACCCGTGACCCGCGCCACGCTCGCGACCGCAAATTGGCGCCTCGCGCTACCACGGCGTCAGACGTTGGACGCACCCAGGTTCTAACCAGGGACAACCGACCAGAGACGGGTGACACGGAACGGCGTAGCCCAACGCCCAACCGGCTGTGGGCACCCGGATCGCCTAGCCCGTCGCCCGGCCGGCGCTCCGGGCGAGAAAAAGCCCGAGGCCGACACCGACCATGCTAAGCGCCCCGACGTAGTGGGCCGGGGCCAAGCGATCCCACCGCAACGCCCACGTGACCACCAAAGGCGTTAATCCGCCAAACACGGCGTAGGCCAGGTTGTAAGAGAGGGAAATGCCAGAGAACCGGACGGCCGGTGGGAAGGCCGTGACCATCACGGTCGGGATTACCCCGACGATCCCGACGGTGAACCCGGCCAACCCATAAAGCGGCAGCACCAGCGCAGGCTGCGCGCTGACGCCCGCATACAACCCGTAAGCCGCGGCGCCCAGCAGGACGCACCCGACCGCCAACACCCGGCCCGGGCCAAACCGGTCGGTCAGCCATCCGGCGAAAACGCATCCCACGCTCAACCCGAGCGTCGCGAGGTTATTGGCGCCCAGCGCCGTGCCCGCAGGGACGCGGTACACCTTCTCAAGCAGGGCGGGCGTCATCAGGATCACGACGACGATCCCGGCCGAAAGCACCCAGGTCAGTAACGCCGAAACCACCATCGCCCCCCGGTGGCGACGCACCACCGTCACGAGCGGCGTCTCGGCGGCCAATTGCCGGCGCGCCCGCAACTCTTCAAACACCGGCGTCTCCGTCAAGAGGCGGCGCAAGTACACCGACAACCAGCCGAAAAC
>CAXUNV010000406.1:0-4720 GCA_964252355.1 uncultured Chthoniobacterales bacterium
AAGCCGGATCGTACACCGTTGGGGAAAATAGGGAGATGGTCAACGGCAAACCTCTGATCTTCACGAAGGACAACATCGATAAAGCAGGGTTTTAAAAGCGCCCAACCGCCGCGAGGGGGCGGCTTTGGGTGTTCTGGGTGGTGCCCCTCGGCCAGCCCGCTCGGCTTCAAGGTAGCCCCTCGCCGGTTGGTCGGGCGGGGCGGGCGCTGTGCGCATGGCAGATGGCAATGACAAAGGCCAAATGGACGGAAGGGAAAGGACGCCCGGCGGCGGGTAAAGCAAAACACCTCTTGCCCTACCCGTCCCCCGGTAGGGTGGCGTGGATCCCGCGGTTGCATCATCTGCCCTTGGGCGGCCGGTGACGGGCGGGACGCCCGCGCTCCCCTAGGTCGCAGCCCTTCCCGGCACACCAAGGCAAGCTGCGCCCTTTGCAGCGTTCGTGTCCTCTTGTTCGAAACCCCACAAACGGGGCCGGCGCGCCACAAACCCACCTGACTCAGGACCGACCTGCCGGGTTGGCTTTGGCCCGGCGGCGTGAAATCCTCGGCTCATCCCTCCTGACCGGGGCACCATCACCGACCCGGTCCGCTGGCGGATCGGACCTCGGTTGAACCCCTTGAAACACGCCCCCGCTTCGGATATTTGTTTTCGCAAAGTTGCACCTCATGTCGAAGAATTGGGCTAAGCTTATCGGCGTGCCAAATCTCCGTCCGTTGCTGCTGGCGCGATGAGCGTTCCGGAGGTGAACCAAACCCAAGCCGCCGTCTCCATCGCCGGGCTGGGCGTCTGGACGATGCGCCTCGCCGCCGACGACCGCACCGTCCTTTACCTAAACCGGGCTTTCGCCCGTTTTTTAGAAATCGAGCGCGCGCAAGCCGTGGGCCAACCCCTCGACCGGCTCCACCACGTCATCCCGTCGGAACTCTTCACCGACCTCCGCCAAGCGACCCCGGGTGAACGCGAGGTTCGGATCGCCGCGGGAGCGCTCGCCCGGGTGTTGCGCTGCCGGATCACGGCCGGCCCTGGCTACGCCGACGTCGTCATCACCGACGTCACGGCCGAGGAACGCTTCCGCGACTACGTCCAACGTTACGTTTCGGCTGACCTTGCCGAACTCGACGAGGAAGAACTCCGGTCGTTTCGGTTCCCCGAACGCCGGTTCATGACCGTGGCCTTTTCCGACCTGCGCGGGTTCACCGCCCTGAGCGAAACGCTGTCACCCGAAGCGGTGCGGGCGGTGGTCAACGACTACCTCAACGAGGCTGTCGCGGCGGTGGACGCGGCCGGGGGTAGCGTCGACAAGATCGTCGGCGACGAAATCATGGCCCTGTTCGGGGCACCTCGTTACTACCCGGACCACGTCTGGCGGGCGATCGGGGCGTGCACCGACGCCATGCGACGGCACGAGGCGCTGCGGCGCGACTACCAGGCGTTCGGCGAGACGATGCCCGCCTGCGGCACCGGCCTGAACGTGGGCGACATGGTGCTCGGCAACATCGGCGGCGCCGGACGCCAAAACTACACGGTCATGGGCGCGCCGGTGAACCTCGCGTCACGCCTCTGCAGCATCGCGGCCCCGGGCGAAATCCTCATCACCGAAAACACGCTATCGGCGGCATTGGACGAGTTGCCGGCCGGCTGGAACCACCGCAGGCGGCGGGACGTTCCCGTGGCGTTGGCCGACCGGCTGCTATCCGGCAAAGGCGAAGGTCTCGACGCCCTGCCAGAGGAGCTGGACGGGGTCGTCGTGGAGGTCGGTCCGGCGAACGCACCACCGCAGTACCGTTTCCGTTACCTCTACCGCACAAAGGTCAAAGGCGTCGCGGAGAGGTTTCCGGTGCTCGCCGTGGAGCGTGCCGAAGAGGTTACGGCCATGGACTTGCCGCTCGCGCCGAGCGTGCCGAAACCGGCGGAACGGCTTTTTGGCCGGTACACGTTGCTGTCGGTATTGGGCACGGGCGCCATGGGCGAAGTTTGGAAAGCCCGGGACAACTTCGGCAACTTCGCGGCGATCAAGCTGCTGCGGAGCGGCGACTTTGCGTCTGAGGAACAGAAGGCGCGCTTCAAACGCGAAGGGGAAGCGATGGCGCGAGTCACGCACCGCCACGCCTGCCGGATCTTGGAGGTGGGCGAGTATGAAGGCGTCGCGTTCATCGCCATGGAATACGTCGACGGCGCTTCGTTGGCCGACGTGCTGGCGGTGGCGACGGAGGGGTCCGCGGGTTTGCAGGCGGCGTTGGCGCGGGTGCGCGCCGGTGAGGTGAAACCTGCGCCTTCCGCCACCCCGGGCGGCGGCGCCACGGTGCCCCTGCCGTTGCCGCAGGCGCTCGCGTTGGTTGGCGAGGTGTGTGTAGCGATTGAGGCGGCCCATGCCGCCGGCGTGTTTCACCGCGACCTCAAGCCTGCCAACATCCTTCTCCGGACCGACGGGGAAGCCGTGGTCACCGACTTTGGGCTTGCCAAGATGCGCGACGACGCCACCGGCCTGTCGATGGCTGGTACGGTGGTCGGGACCGTCGAGTACATGGCCCCCGAGCAGGCGGACGGTTCGCATGAACCGGACGAACGGACCGACGTCTACGGCATCGGCGCAACCCTCTACCGCTTGGTCACCGGCCACCCGCACTTCCCGACGACGGGCAACCTGTTGGATGATCTGGCGAGATTACGCACCTGGGAACCGCTGTCGCCGAGGAAAATTCTCCGCAAGCTCGACCCCGACCTGGAGGTCATCATCCTCAAAGCGTTACGGTGCGATCCGGCCGCGCGTTACCGGAGTGCGGCGGCGTTGCGCGAGGATTTGGAGCGGTTCAAACGGGGCGAGGTGATCTTGGCGCGGCCGGCCACCCTGCGGGATGTCGTCGGCAAATTGGTCAAACGTAACCGCGTCCTGGTGACCACGGCAGGCGTGGCGACGCTTCTGCTCCTGGCGACCGGCGGGGCGTTCTCCTGGGTTAATTACCGGCAGAAGGTCCGCGCCCAGAAGGCCCAATCCGAGGCGGAGAAACTGGTCACCTTCATGGTGACTGACCTCAAGAACAAACTCGAACCGGTCGGGAAGATCGGGCTGCTCGGTGACGTCAACCGCCGGGTCGAGGATTACTATGGCGCTCTCGGCGAGGAAGGGCAGCAGAGCGACACTTTGCGCAACCGGGTCAACACCCTGGTGAACCGGACGGCGTTGCTGGGCGCAGGCGGCGATGCGGCGGAAGCCTTGGTCTCGGCGCAGGCAGCCGTCTCCATCGCCCGCAGCCTCGCGGCGCGCGAACCGGCCAAGCCCGCGAACGAGGCCGTCCTTTACGAAAGCTTGGCTGCCTTGGCAGACCAAGAGTACGCGAGCGGCAACAGCGACGCCGCCTCGGCTGCGCGCCGCGAAGCCTTGGCGGTGGCCCGTGCCAATCACGCGAAATCTTCCGAGAACGCGTCTTCTGGCCAGCGGGTGCTTCGGGCGCTCAACGGTTTGGGGGACCTGCTGGTGTTCCGCAACCAGCTGCCGGAAGCTCTGGCGGATTTCCAGGAGAGCGAGCGGCTCGCGGACGAACTGCTCCGCATCGACCCGAACAACCGAGACCTGGGACACGATCGCGCGATCGCGCGCCTGAAGGTGGGCGAGGTCCTGCTCTCTCAGGGAGACCAACAGGGAGCCATTGCCACCTACGACAAGGCCATCGGGGAATTGCGATCCCTGCTGGACCGGGATCGGGACAACGCCCGGTTCGACATGTCGTTGACCATCGCCCTGATCAAGAAGGCCACAGCGGAATCGGCGCGGAAACGCTTCGACGAGGCGCGCCCGTTGCTCGACGAGGCGAGCGTGCGGCGCGAGGCGTTGACGAAGCGCGATCCCCAAAACCAAGCTTGGTTGCGGAGCGCCGGGATCGCCGCGGAAGAACTGGGCGTGCTCCTCTACAACTCCGGGCGTTTGCCAGAATCGCTCCCCTACTTCCAGCGTTCTGCCGACGTGTCCGCCCAACTTGCCGCGCTCAACCCGAACCACACCGATTGGCAGCGCGACGTTTCGGTGGGGTACCAACAACTCGGCACGCTCAAGTTCGAACTGGGCGACCCCACCGGTGCGCTCGACTATTTTCAACGTAGCTTTGCCATTGCGGATACCCTGGCTCGCAAAGATCCCGCCAACCTTTCTTGGCAACGTGACCTCGCGATTTCACACCTGGACCTTGGCCGGACCTACCTTGCCCTGAAACGATCGGGTGAGGCGCGTGCGGAACTGGACGAGGCCATCCGGATGCACAACGCCCTCATCGCGAACGACCCGAGCAACGAGCAGATGAAGACCGAGCGCCAGGAAATGCTCGACGTGCGCGCCAAGCTCGACGACGAACCGTTGCGCTAAGCGGGAGGGCCGGTGACGGGCGGGACGCCCGCGCTCCCCTGAAAAGCAGGCGCCATCTTGGGGCGGCTCCGCCGGGCATCCTTGCCTTCCCCATTCGGCCTTTGTCATTTGCCATTTGTCATGCGCGCAGCGCCTCGCAACCCGTTCAAAAGTTGGTAGCTGCGGATGACTTGGCTGTCGTCTGCGGCGCCATCGCCGCGGCCGGACGCCGCCACGAAGAGTTGGTGCGCCACCGCCGCCAAGGGCAGCGCGGCTTTGGCGTCGCGCCCCGCCTCGAGGACGATGCCCAAGTCCTTGACGAAGATGTCGACGACACTGGTGACCGCCGGCTCGTCTTGAAGCATCCGCGGCCCACGGTCGTTG
>CAXUNV010000407.1:0-4712 GCA_964252355.1 uncultured Chthoniobacterales bacterium
GGCACGAAGGCCTCTTTTTGTTGCCCCACCACTTGCAGCGCCTGCAGCGGAGCGTGGGCGAGACCGCGGCGTCGGAACGCCGGCTGACTTGGGCGTTCCCCTACGGTTTGGTGGAGGCGCGGCTGTCGCAAGACGACCTAGAAAACATGCGCCTGCGCTTCAGCCAGCTGCACGCCTTCATGCCGAACGGTCAGGAGGTGCGCTTTCCGCAAGATGCCGAGCTGCCGGCGATCGACCTTAAAGCCGCGCTCGAGTCGCGCGGCCGTTTCGCGGTTTACCTTGGCGTGCCGCTTTGGTTCGACGCGCGGGCGAATTGCCTGCCGGTAGGCAACGGTGCCGATAGCCGGGCCAAGATCCTTTACCGGGTCGCCGAGACGGAGATCGCCGACGAGAACACCGGCGAGAACGCCCGGCCGGTCCAACACCGCCGCGTGAATGCCCGGCTGCTTCTGGAGGACGAGGACCGGTCGGACCTCGACGCCATCCCGCTGCTACGCGTCACGCGGGCCGCGGGTGAGGACCTGGGACTACCACAACGCGACCCGGAGTTCGTCGGGCCATGCCTCGTGATGGGCGGATCGCCGGCCTTGCGGGAACTCGTCCGCGAGTTGAGCAGCCAAGTGCTGGCGAGCCGTCGGGAGTTGGTCATCCAAGTCTCGCGCGGCGGCTTCAGCCTGGACACCATGCGCGGGGTCCAGTTTGAACAGATCCTTCGCCTGCGCACCCTCAACCGGTTTGGCGCGCGCCTGGAGGCGCTGGCGGAAGTCCCGCAGGCGCCACCCTTCGAAGTCTACTTGGAGCTGCGCGAACTGTTAGGTGAACTCGCCGCGCTTCACCCCGACCGCGACTTGTTTGACAGCCTCCCTTACGACCACGACAGCCCGTACCGCGCCTTTGAGGAAGTCTGTGCCAAGATCCGGCTCCTGCTGCGCGGCAGCGTCGCCCCGAGTTTCCTCAAACTTCCCTTCATCGCGGACGGGCTGGTGCACCGCGCCGTGCTGACCGACGAACATCTCACCCGTCCCACGGATTACCTCCTGGGTATCCGCACGAAAGAAGACCCGCGCGCCCTGGCGCGTCTGGTGGAAGACGCGGACCGGTTCAAGTTGATGCCGGAAAGCATGGCCAACCGGGCGATCCGCGGCGTGCTCCTCAAGGAGGAACGGTTCCCGCCGTTGGAGTTGCCGGCGCAATCCGGCCTTTACTACTATCGCCTGCTGCGCGGCGAGAGCGCCCGGAGTTGGCAGGCGGTGCAGGCCGAGAAACGTGCCGTGGTGCGCTGGAGCGGGCACGACGCGGCCGATTACGAGATCACCCTCTACATGACCCTGCCCCGGGCGACTTCCTGACGGCACGCATCGCCCGCCGCTTGGGAAGCGCCGGTCTCCTCCTCTCCCGTCCACCCCTCACGCCGCTTTCACCATGGACCTGCCTGAACTCTGCGAGCCGCTCTTCACGCGCGTCTGCCTGCTGAACCGCATGGGCCGCAAAGGCGGCGGCAACGCTTCGTACGACGCCTTGCGCGCGGATGTGGAAGCCCTGTTCAAACGGCTCGGCGAAACGGCGAACGCCGATCCCCTCCTGCGCACGCAGTGGGAGCGCCTGGAGGTGCCCCTCGTCTTTTTCGTCGATTCCATGATCGCCGAAAGCGGACTCCGGGCTGCGGCGGCTTGGCACCAGCACCGGTTGGCCTACGACCGGAAAGAACTCGCGGGTGACGAGAAGTTCTTCGACCTCCTCGATGAAACCCTGGCGGACCCGGCACCGGAAGCCGTCGAGCGCCTCCGCGTCTTGCGCACGTGCCTCGGCTTGGGCTTCACCGGTTGGTACGCCGGACAGACCGATTACCTGCGCGGCAAAATGGCCGAAATTGACGCCCGACTCGGCAAGTCGCCGGCGCAAACCGGTCCGGAACGGATCTGCCCGGAAGCCTACGAGCACGTCGACACCCGCGAACTGATGCAACCGCGAGTCTCGCACCTGGGCGGTTTGGCGGTCGTTTTTGCAGGGCTTTGCCTCATCGTGATCACCGTCGAGGTCTACCTGTTCCGGGCGGCCTCTCTTAGCGTGACAGACACCGCCGCCGCCGTCTCCACCCTCGACCCACGCACCGCGCGTGCAGCCCCGACCGGTCGTTAAACGCGCTCTCCGTGAAGGATCTCCAATATCTGTGGCAGGCGTTCGCCGGCTTGGCCGGTTGGGTGAAAGCCGTCATCGCGGCGCTCTGCGCGACCACCCTCGTCGGCATCGGCGCGTTTTTCGGACCGCGTGCGGCGTTGGCCGTGGCGGTCGCCCTTTGCTTTGTCGCCCTCCTTTGGTTCCTCTTCTTTTTGCTCACCCGCTGGGTCCGGCGGCGCCGCGCCGCGGAGATGAAAGGAGAGCTGGTGAGCACGGCAGCCCACCGGGGCATCGCGGATCCCGCCGCGAGAGGGCGGCTGGAAGACCTGCGGCGCAACTTCGCCCGTGGGATCGAACGCTTCGAAGCCGCCGGCCGCGACCTTTACGACTTCCCCTGGTACCTGATCGTCGGCGAGCCGGGTTCCGGAAAAACCGAGGCGATCCGCCGGTCGGAGGTCGGGTTTCCGCCCGGGCTGCAGGACGATTATCAAGGGGTTGGCGGCACCATCAACATGAACTGGTGGTTCACCAACCACGCCGTCATCCTCGACACGGCCGGCCGCCTCATCTTTGAGGAAGTCGAGGCGGGGACGAGTGCCGAGTGGCGCGATTTTTTGGAATTGCTGAAGCGTCACCGGCCGGACTGCCCGTTGAACGGGCTTTTGCTCGCCATCCCCGTCGACAGCTTGCTGCGCGACACCCCGGAAGAACTAGAGCGCAAAGCGGGGAAGATCGCGCGTCAATTGGAGGCGGTACAAAAGACGCTCGACGTTCGTTTTCCGGCGTTCGTACTTCTCACCAAAGCCGACCTGCTGAACGGTTTTCGCGAGTTCTTCGACGGCATGGACGTCCAGAGCCAGCAGCAAATGCTCGGTTGGTCAAACCCGGCCCCATTGGACGCGCCCTTCCGGCCCGAACTTTTTTCGGAGCACCTTGCCCTGGTGGGCCGACGCCTTCGGCAACGTCGCGAGGCGTTGCTGGCCGATCCCGTCGCGCTCAACCCCGGCAACCGTCGCGCCGACGAGGTGGACGGCGTCTTTGAATTTCCTGCCAACTTGGAAGCGCTCGCGCCGCGGATCGCGCGTTACCTGGAGATCGTCTTCGTGGCGGGACAATGGACCTCCCGGCCGCTCTTTTTCCGGGGTCTTTACTTCACCTCATACCTGCCGGAATGGCCCGCCGTGGACGCAGCCCTGGCCAGCGCACTGGGTGTGCCCGGCACCACCATGCCAGACGGCCGGGCCTGGGAACGCGAACGCGCCTATTTCTTGAAGGACGTGTTCCTCGACAAGGTCTTCCGCGAAGATGGGCTCGTCACCCGGGCGCTCGACGTCGAGCGTCTCCTGCTGCGGCGTAAGCTCGCCTTCTTTGGGGCCGGGACCGTTGCCCTGCTCGCGTTTTTGGGGCTTGGGTTGTCGGGCTACCGCGCGTTGCGCGACCACGTCTACGCACAGACTGGCTTCTGGGCCCGGGCCACCGAAGGTTGGCAGGGCGGCGCTTGGCAGCCCGTCGTGGCGCCCGCGGCGGGGCGGCCTGGCCTCTGGCAATACCGTGGAGACGCACCGGTCGGTCCCGGGCTCACGGCCGCCACCCGGGAAGCGTTCCATCGGCCCGACCTCTCGCTGGCCCAATACCACGAGGCGTTGCGGGAGTTGGCGGCAGAGCCGCTCGGCGTGCCGGTCGTGGTTGGGCCCGGGGCGTTCTGGGGGGGGGATCCCGCTCGCGGCCGGGGCCAAACGCACCGCAGCGGCTTAGAGTCGGGGGGGGTGAAGCCGTTGCTCGCTGCGGTCCGCCAAAAGATGACGACGCCTGTTCCCGCCGGCCAGCCATTCGGGCCCGACGCACGGCCGCCAGAACGGGTCGGCGACCTGGAAGCGAAGGCGCTCGCGGCGTTGGTCCGTTTGGAGGCGACGCTCGCTAAACCGGCGGCCACCCCGCCCGATTTCGGGGGAGCTTTCCTCAACCCGCTCTTGGAATACGCGACCGACGTCCGTGACGCGGGTCCGCTCGTCGGCGTGATGACCTGGACTTACGGGGAAAACCCCGATGGCCGCGGCACGTGGGCGCCGCCGTGGACCGGCGGTGGGGTCACGCTGGCGGAAAACGCGCCGATCCGGGCCGGCCTGGATCGCCTGACGAACGATGCCCGTGCGCGGTTGGCGCGGCTCGGCACCGACCTTGGACGCCTCACCGCGTTGGCGGCCGCCGTGCACGTCTACCAAAACGTGGAAACCGCCCTCGCCGCCAAGGCCGGCGTGAAGAACGACCCGCAGACCAGCGACCGCGAGGTCGCCGCCGGACTCGACAAATTGCAATCGTCGAAAGCCGCCATGGAAGAGAAGCTGGCGGGCGTTCGTCAAGCCGGCCTGTTCGAGGATGGTCCCGAAACGCTCCTGTCGGCTTATGGCCGGCTGGCGGCTGGCAGCCGGTCCCGCTTCGGACAGCTCTTCGCCATGCAGGAGGAGATCGAACGCGTGCTGCCCACGCCCAAACCAGACGACAAGAACACCGGGAAGGTGCTCTCGCTGCCGGCTGCCGACGATCGGCGTTTAACCCTGCTGCGGGAGGTGCATGAGATGTTGGCAGACCTCATT
>CAXUNV010000408.1:0-267 GCA_964252355.1 uncultured Chthoniobacterales bacterium
CCTTACGTCAAGGCACTCCGCGCGCTGGGTGTCGTGCTGAGCGCCGGTCACACCGATGCCTCGGACGCGGAAATCCGCGCGGCTGCCGACGCCGGCTTAAGCAAAGTTACCCATCTCTACAACGCGATGTCTTCCGCGACCAAAAGGGGGATGTTCCGGGAGGGTGGCACCGTGGAGGCGGCGCTCGCCGACGGGCGGTTGACCTGCGAAATCATCGCCGACGGCTTCCACGTCGCTCCGGTCCTGTTGCAGGTGGCGTACCGCTGC
>CAXUNV010000408.1:300-4710 GCA_964252355.1 uncultured Chthoniobacterales bacterium
AGGGCTTGGCCCTCGTCACGGACGCCGTGGCGGGCAGCGGCTTGCCCGAAGGCACACCGTTCCAACTTGGCCGGATCCCTTGCCGCACCGGTCCGGGGTATGCCCTGCTGCAAGACGGGTCGGCGTTGGCCGGAAGTGTGGCCTGCGCCATCGACGGCGTTCGCGGGTTGGTGACGGGTGCCGGCGTTGGCTTGACCCAAGCCGTCCGGGCGGCGTCGTTGACCCCGGCCACCGTCCTCGGCCGCCAACGCGACCTCGGTTCCATCGTGCCCGGCAAACGGGCGGATCTCGTGCTCTTCGACGAGGCGTTCACCGTGCACCGAGTCTGGGTGGAGGGCGAGGAAGTGTGGGCGAGGGAGGGAATTTAGAAGCCGGAAGCCGGCGTTCGGAGTGTTGCCAAGGGAGCGCGGGCGTCCCACCCGCTAAAAGGCCGTTGCCCGGCAATTCTGCCCGAAAGCGGCAGGTCACCTTGCGGGAACGGGCGGGACGCCCGCGCTCCCTTTCTCCACCGCGGCACTGGGGAACCGGCAACCGCGCAGCGCCTCTACCCAGCAACCGGACGCACATCGACGACGGCCTTGGCAACTTGGTCGATGGCCCAGCCGCCCGCGTCGAGGACGCCGGCCATCCGGAAAAAGCCGTGGATCATGCCGGGGTACCGGATCGTCGAGACCGAAACGCCCGCCTGCTGCAGGCGCGAAGCGTAAAGTTCGCCTTCGTCGCGTTGCGGGTCGCGTTCGCCGGTGATGACGAGGGCGGGCGGCAGGCGCCGCAACGCCTCGGGCGGCGCGAGGGCTGGCGACACGTGGGCTTGGGTTCGGTCAACGCCTTCGGGTAGGTAGAGGGCGAGTTGGCGATCCTTCTCCGCACGGTCGAGGATGAAGCCGTCGTTCTCGCGCCAGGAACCGTAATTGTAGCCGGCGCGGGCGTCGGTGTCGGGGTAGAGCAGGATCTGGAGGGCGATGCGCGGGTAGTCGCCGTGTTCTCGCGCCAACATGGCGGCCACGGTCGCCACGTTGCCGCCGGCGCCATCGCCGCCGACCGCGATCCGGCGCGCGTCCCCGCCGATCTCCCCAGCGTGTCTGCCAACCCAGGCGATGGCGGCGCGGGCGTCTTCGACGGCCGCCGGGTACGGGTTTTCGGGCGCGAGTCGGTACCCGACGGAGACGACGACGCAGCCGCTGCGGTTGGCCAACGCGCGCAACGGTCGGTCGTGGGTGTCGAGGTCGCCAGCGACGAAGTCGCCGCCGTGGAACCAAACCAGCACCGGCACCCTGCCCTGGGAGGCCGGCCGGTAGATGCGCACGGGGACCGGCACGGCGCTGCCCGGTCCGCGGATGGTCCGATCCTCCACCCCGAGCACCGGTTGCGCGACGCCGGCGAGGTTGTCCTGGCCATGATAATCCTGGCGCACGGCGGCGACGTACGCCCCCCAACTTTGGGGAGCCAAGGCCGGCTTGGGCGCACGCGACAACCGCCGCAGCAGCACCTGCGCCTGCGGGTCCATGCGGGGGGTGGCCGGGGCCGGGGCTGCCGGCGCCGGCGCGATGACGACAGCGGCGGTCAGCAGGCACGCCACGGTGGAAGAAACGGGGAAGAGTCTCATGGATCGGCCGGGAGGAGCGATCAGCGCCCGTGATTCTTCGACGAGAGACGCCGCCATCGCAAGCGCACGATTGCGACGAAGGCAGCGGGCGAACCGCCTGGTCGGTTCGGCGACGGTTTGCCTCGGGCGGTGGAACCGTCGGGCGAAAGGCGTCGCCTTCCGTCAACGAACCGCGCACCCGCGCGGGCGCGGGGCGACCCCGGTCAGTGGGATAAAGACGGGGGTTTCCGTTGGAGTTGGCCGCTGGCGCGCGCCTGCTTCAACCCGGCCCAGAACGGCGCACGACCCGCCGCGATGTCGGCTTCGTCCTGCAGTTGCTGGAAGCGTTCGATGAAGGCGGCGTGGGTGGCCGGTCCGGTGGCGGTGGTTTCGACGTCCGCGAGCGCCTCGACGGCCAACAAAGCCCGGGCTTGGGTATCGAAACTCAGGGTGTGGGGACCCCTCCCGCTCAGGCGAACGCGTCGCCCATTCTCGCGGTACAAGACCCAGAGGTTGCGCCCGAGGGCATCGCAGGAAAAAATCCGGTGCTCGAGTCGGAGAAGGTAACCGCGATGCGTGAGGGTCATCGAAAACCCCTTTCGGACGATGCCGGGCAAACTTGAACGGCGTGCGCAAAAAGGTCGGGCGACGGGCGCGGTGCCGACGGGGTGCGCGCAATCCCGTTGCCCCGGCCCCACCCCTTTGCTTTACTGAACGGTTCCGACGCAAGCGTCCCGTGCCATGCCTGAAGAGACCCGCTACCAGCACTACGAGGTTTTGAGGCGTGCGGACGGCACCCTTTGGGAACTGGGGCGCGGGGCCATGGGCCTGACGTACAAGGCGTACGACACCAACCTGCGGTGCGCGGTGGCGCTGAAGGTGATCAATTCGTCTTACTTGGACAGCGACACCGCCCGGCGGCGTTTTTTAGGCGAAGCCCGGGCCGCGGCCGCCTTGCGGCATCCCAACGTGGCGTCGGTGTTTCACCTGGGGATCGATCACGGCAACTACTTCTATGCGATGGAGTTCATCGACGGTTTGACCGTCGATGAGTACATGAAGGCGCGGGGGCGCCTCTCCCCGGTGGAGGCGCTGGAACTCGTCGGTCAAGTCGCCCGAGCGTTGGCGGCGGCCGAAAAGCAGCATTTGGTGCACCGCGACATCAAACCGTCCAACCTCATGCTGGTGGAGGAGGACGGTGAAAAGGTGGTCAAGGTGATCGACTTCGGTTTGGCCAAATCCGCCAAGCGGGAAGGCGATGAATCGGGCACGCTCACCGTCGGGGGCGGGTTTGTCGGCACGCCCCATTTCGCGAGCCCGGAGCAGTTGGAGGATGGCGACCTCGACGTGCGGTCCGACATCTACTCGCTGGGAGCGACGCTTTACTACCTCGTGACCGGACGCCCGCCGTTTTCAGGGTCGGTGGCGCAGATCATGAGTCAGCACCTGTACAAGCCGGTGCCGACGGAACCTCTGGCGGAATTGCCAACGCCGTTCGTCAACTTGTTGCTGCGCCTGCTGGAGAAAGACCCGGCAAAGCGACCCCAAACGGCGCAGGAGCTGCGGCAGGCGGTGGCGGCGTGCTTGCAGGCGTTGCGCAGCGGGGGCGAGGCGGCGGCGCCAAACGCGGCAGCCCCGCCCAACGACGCCATGGCCACCCTTGCCATCAACCCGCCGACGTCGGTCGTAGGGGTGGGGTCGACGTTCGCGGGACGGCTCCGGGTTGAAGGAAACCTGTCGGATCACGTCGCTGGAAAACGGTTTCGCGCTTACGACCAGCAACGTCGCCAAAGCGTCGTGCTGTTGGTGCTCAGCCGCGAGTTCACCGCCGACGCCGCGCGGTTCACGAGCCTGCGCACGGCGATCGACCGGTTGCGCCGCGCGCCGCACCCCGGCCTACGTCAGATCTACGGGCTGGAGACCGTCGACGGGCAAAGCGTTCTAGAGGAGGAATGGCTGCCCGGCGTCAGCCTGCGCGAAGTGCTGCGCGCGCGCGGGGCGCTCAGTGCCGGCGAAGCCTTGGCGTTGCTGGCGCGACTCGCCCCGGTGGCGGACCACGCCCGGGACCATGGTTTGGAGGGTGTGGATTTTGGCTTGGGAGCCATCTACCTCATCGACAAAGGCCAGCCCGAGGAAGCCAACACCGCGACGCTCCTCGCGCAAAAACCGCTGGGGACTTGGGGTGACTTGGAGGTGCGGGTTGATCCGTGGGACTTTTTCTCGGAAGGGGAGGGGTCGACCGGGGCCGGCGACGTGCCGCGTCCGCGGAGTGCGCCGACCTCCGGGCCGCGCGACAGTTACATCCGCCAGCTCAGCTTGTTGGTGTACGAACTTCTGGGTGGCCCGCGCGGCTTGCTGGAAGAGCACGGGCGCTACACCCCGATCGCGGCGCTGCCGGAGGAAGGCAACCAATGGTTGAGGCGCGGTTTGGTCGACGAGATCGGCTCGGCTGCCGAATTTTTTAAGGGATTGTCGACCGTGCTCGGCGGGTTCCGACCGGCTGCCCTGACCCCGCCGCCGAGTGGGTCCGGAGTTGGTCCGGTGAGCGTCGCGGCTGGACCAGGGCCAGGGCCGGCCTCACCGGTTGATCCGGACGCGGTGCCGGCGGCACCTCCCTTGGCGGTGCCCGCGGCCACGGCGGCGAGCCTCGCCTCGCCCCGGCAGCCGACGATCACACCTGAACCGGTCCCGCCACCCCTGCCGTCGCCAGCGCCAGCACCAGCGCCGGCCCTTGCGCCCGCCGGGACGAAACGCCCGGTTCTCCCAGGCCTGCTTCTCGCCGGGGTGTTGCTGCTCCTGGGTGGCTTGGCGCTCCTTTATTGGAT
>CAXUNV010000409.1:0-4697 GCA_964252355.1 uncultured Chthoniobacterales bacterium
GGTCAGCGGTTCATGATGGACGGACATTCTTACCTCGGGCTTTGCTCGGCGAAGCACCGGTGGCCTTTGACGCCGCCGCCGCTGATTTCAAGATCCTCAGCGCAGGCACCGCGATCTGGTTCAATCGGTTCGGCTTTGCTGACCTAGACGCTGAGCCGCTCCGAGAACCGCGGTAAGTAGCCTTGCCTACGCAGGGACGTGGTATAGAAGGCACCTGAGATGAGCGGCACGTCGGCAAGGACGGGTTTTCGTTATCAAGACCTTTACCTGTTGGTTCGTGTCTTGCGCGTGACCAGGGAGGCTTTCGAACGCGCCTGGGATGAACGTGCCGACGACCCGCTGGCCACCGCGGACCATTTACCTTGTACATTCGGAATCGAGGCGAACGTCCGGCCGTTGGAAATCGCCGAGTTGGCTGAAGGCGAAGTCCCGCGGGATTGGGACATTTACGTCCGCAATCCGACTGCGGACGAACTGATCGAAGCAAAATCCGGTGCCATTGGAAAAGTTGAACGCGCGGCGTTCTGGATGCGGCTCCGTCGCGAGCTAGCGCAGGTGAACGGGCCGCGTCCGCCGCTCATCCCCGCACTCGCGTTCGACCCGGACCACGTCAACAACGTCGAGCTTTGGAAAGAGCTAGCCGCGACCGCGCGAGCTTATACCGGAGGCGTTCCTGAAGCCTCCCCCGATCGCGTAAGGAACGTCGACCACCTGCTTCAAGAAGCGCTTTGGTGGCTATGCCAAAGCGGTCCAGCCATCAGCGTCAACGTCGCTGCATGTCCGCTGGAACGTGCCAAAACCTTGCTCGCTGGCTTCAAACCGTACGCCCACACGCACGCCGAACTGGACGACGCGGTGACCAAGCACCTGACCGCGCTGTTCCCAGACGGGATTACGGAGGCGATTCGGGTCCAGGTTCTGGGATGGGTAAACGACCGAGCGCTGCACGCCGACCCGCAGCGGCATTTCTTCAGCGCCCGCGAGATGATCGCGGAAATAGCCTTGCTGCAAAAGTCCTTGTCCACCCAGCCCGGCGAGATCGCGCGCTGGCGGTCTTTGTGGGAGGAGCTGCCCAAACTGGTGAGCGGTCGTACGCGCCAATGCCTCGGCGCGCGCGGCGCGTCGCTCCCGTTGGAAAGCGTCCAACCGGCCGTGGCTCGGGCCGTCGACTCTTCCGCAACCAGTTGCGTCATCCTCGGCAGCGCCGGCTTTGGCAAGAGCGCAATGCTTGCCCAACTCGCCGCTCAAGCGACACCTCGGAAATGTAAGGTGCTGTGGTGCTCCGCCGCAGACTTAGGGACCATCGACATCGGAGATTTCGATCGGTCGGTGCGGTTTCAAGCATTGCTGGCGTCGTTTGACGATCCTGCCAAACCGGTGTGGCTCCTCGTCGATGGACTGGACGAACTGGACGCTTCGGCCCGGGAAGGTCTTTCGTCGCGACTGGCGCGGCTTGCGCACATCCCCCACGTCCGGGTGATTGCGACGGCGCGCGACGCCGTCTGGCGCGAAGACGGGCACCTGCGCCAGCGACTCGAGCGTTGGGATCGTCTTGTGCTGGATGAATGGGCTGAGGCGACGGTAAACGGCCTGCTTGCTGATGCAACGGCCGGTCATCTGGTATCTGGAAACCTACGGCGGCTGCTGCGCACGCCCATCCTGCTGGACATTTTCTGGCGCACGTTTGTAGAGGCGGAAGCGCCGGACCTTGATGCCGTCGCACGCATCCGGACGCGGCACGGTGTTCTATCGGCATTCTGGCGCGAGCGCTTGATCGAGGCGCCGCGGCACGCTGGCGTTTGGGCGCTGGCGGACCGCTTCGCCGGGGTTTGGGCGCGCGCAGCGTCGACCCTTGGACCCTTCTCCCAGGATGAGCTTGACCCGGAAATCATCGGTGCGCTGCGAACCGAAAGCGTACTTGTCCTTGAAGGTCGCCTGCAACCGCGCCTCCAGTTCCGACATCCACTGTTTCGGGATTTTGCGTTGGGCTTATGGTGCCTGAGTTCCCGCGATCCCAGGACCGCGGTCGAACGCTGGAGCAGCCTCCAAGGGCGCTTGCGCCAGCACGGGGCCTTCCGTGCGATTCTGGAGGCGTTGTCCGATCCGGAGGCCGACGACTTCCCGGAGATCAAGCTTGAAACTTTCATTGGAAATGCCGTGGGACGCGGTGAAGACGCAGCCCGCGCCCTGGGACAAGCCCTCGGACTTCAGCACCCGTCGGTTGAGGTCGACCCTGCGGCGTGGCCTCTCGGTACAAGACGTGGGTTGCCAGCCTGGTTCGGACGCGAAATTGTGAATTCCGCGTCGTTTCACGGCAACGCCCTTTGGGCGAGGCACGTCGCGGGCTGGCCGGACGATTGCGACTGGTGCGGCGCCGACTACCCCGAGGCGTTGTTGCGTTACGCCGAAGCGGTGCGGCAATTTGCCAAAAGGGACCTTGGGCTGGGAGAACTGGTGATCCTCGCCGCGAGGAAGCTCCGCTCACTTTCCGAATCGGCGCGGCATGCCGCAGCCTTTGACAAGGACGGTCGATGGCTGATGACGCAGGCGATCCGGCTTGTCGTGCCGCTGGACAATTCCGAGGAAACTTTCGCCTGGATCGAACGTGAACTCGCCCGCTCGCCCGGGCGGATGCCGGATGTGGTTCTGGAAATCACCATATTCCTGGCCGCGGGCGATGCCGCGCGCGCCGCGCGCATCTACGCGAAAGCCGTCGGCCTCCGAACCGAAAACGGCCGGCCGCGGATCAATCTGGACCGGTGGGGATCCATGACCTCGCACCATGCGATCGAATGGTCGTTGTCCGGAGAGGACGGCCGGCGTTCGCTCCTCCAAGAACACCCCGCCGCATTTCTCCCGGTCGGGTTGGACCTCGCGGAGGCGTTGGGCGAGATACGCAGAGAAAAGCGGGAACGGGACGCGGCGGAATTTTCGATACGGTTTGCAGCGATGTTCGGTGATGCCGACGACTCGTCGGGCGCCGACGAAGAAGAGGTGAAGGATCCGTTCTGCGCGGACGGTTTGGTCGACGACCAACCCGATTACCTCTGGGCGTCGCACGGCACGGATCCATTCGACCGGCTCCTGCGCGTCCTCCGCGAGTTTGTCGATGATTGGGCGGAAAAGTCTCCGGTAATGTTTGTCTTGGATCTGGCGCCGATCCTCGGTCGTTCGCCGCTGGCCACCGTTCAATCCCTCCTGCTCGACGCCGCCCTGACCTGCGTGCATGACCCGCCGTTCCAAGACCTGCTCATCGCAAGGCTCCAAGACGCCCGCCTGTACCGCGTGTGTGGGTTGGCTTTTTGGCTGGAGCAAGGGATCGCGGCCATCTGGCCCGTTGTGGACGCTGATGGGCGCGCCGCAATTCTCGCGAACGTTGAAGGCATCGTGCAGCGAGCCCCTGACGCTTACGGGCGGCTGCTCCTTCAGATCCCAGCAGACGCCCTCTCGCCAGGCCAGCAGGAGCGGGCGTCCGCCGCTTCGGCAGCGGGACTCACGCCCACGCCGCGGCCCCAGCACGGCTCGATATTGGCCCCGTTTGTCTCGGATGACGGGGAAGCAGAGGCGGCTTACGCAGCCACCGGATGGCCGGAACACGTAGACCAAGGCGCCATCAACGAATTGTATCGGATCGTGCGCGAACTGGCGCCCGACCGAATCGAAGGTCAAGCGAAGGCTGAGACGCTGCAGGTTTTTGTGGGAAGCGGATTGAAGTTGGCGTCGAACATCTTGGATGCCCTTGCTGGCGGGGAGGGCGTGCCGTGGCCCGACAATCATCTCTGGTTACTTAGGGGCCTGACGGACCTGTTGAATGCGTCTCGCCACCCGCTTGTCGCCGATGAACTCCCGGGCTTTTTTCCGGATGTGGTCAGGCAGTGCGGAGAAGTGTCCATCGCTCAGATAACAACGGGGAAAGGCAAGCCAAGTGGCGATCCAACCAACAGCCCGTCGTTTGTTCGCCCTCAGACTCCCTGGGCTTACGCTCTGTCCCTGGCGGACGCGGCGTTCACGTTCGAGCCGCTCGCCAGCGACACAACTGCACAGGCCCTATTCGAGTCCGTCCTGACGTCCGGGTTCCGGTCAGGCTCGGCGGCACTCCAGCAAGTGTTGTGCGTCCAGGTCCGCCCGTGGCACTGGTTCCGCAGCAACGCCCGAAAAAACCTGCACGACCAACTTTTCTGGACAGAAGCCCGGCACGGGACCGTCATCGCTTGGGCGCTTTCGCGCGAATTTCGCAACCACTCGCCCGCCGAGCAGGAAAGCATTTTCCGTCGCTTGTTAGAACGAGACGACCTGCTCGAACCCGAAGAGTTGGCGGAGCCATTGGGTTGGCAGCTTGGACAACAAGCGGTTTGGTTGGATGGTGACGGCAACCGATTACCCGCGGCGCGGCTCGCGCGCGAGGTTATCGAAGAACCGGAAGGGCTTGCCCTTTTGACTGCCGCAGCGTTTCGGCAAGACTTGCTACGCTGGATGGTGAATGGGATGAGCGCCGTGGCAGAGTCGGTCTCCAAGCAACGCGCGTCGGCGCAGGATTTTACCAATTGGTGCGGTCGCGTGTGGCGCGAGCAGTCGCGATCGGGGGGATCGAACGTTCACCCTGAACTGACCATCCACGCCCTACTCCGCTGGGTTGGGATTGGCAAACAGGAACCAAGCAAGAGCCTGGACGTTCTGAGGCATTGGTGGAAATGCAC
>CAXUNV010000410.1:0-4685 GCA_964252355.1 uncultured Chthoniobacterales bacterium
TTCCACGTTCGGCGCTTCGAGCATCAAGGGTGCCGGCTTGGCGGTGGACCGTCTCAATGCCGAGGGCGGCGTGCGGGGCGAACCGTTGACCCTGCTCGTCGAGGACAACGGCTCGAAGGCTGGCGAAGCGGCGACCGTGGCCCGTAAACTCCTCGCGCAAGACCACGTCGTGGCGATCCTGGGCGACCTGACCACGTCGTCGACGATGGAAGCGGCGCCGTTGGCGCAGGCGGCCCGGGTGCCGATCCTGACGCCGACGGCCACGGGTCAGGCGGTCACCAAAGTGGGCGATTGCGTGTTTCGGAGCTGCTTTGTGGACGCCTTCAGCGGCCGCGCGATGGCGCGGTTTGCCCTCGACCGGTTGGCGGCGAAGCGCGCCGCGACGCTGACGGACGTGAAGCAAGATTACAGCGTGGGGCTCGCCGCGTCGATTAAAGCATACTTCCTCCAAAACGGGGGCGAGGCTTGGTTGGAGCAGTCTTTCGCCAGCGGCGACACCGATTTTCGGGCGCAGTTGACCCGGATCCGCGCCTTCCGGCCGGACGTCGTGTTCGTGCCAGCCTACTACACCGAGGCGGCGTTGGTGCTGCGGCAGGCGCGCCAACTCGGGCTCAAGGCCGCCATGGTGGGCGGCGAAGGTTGGGATAGCCCCAACTTGCTCGCCGTGGCCGGGAAAACGGCCGAGGGTGCCTTCTACGTCAACCATTTCTCCCCGACCGACCCTGATCCGGAAGTGCAAAGGTTCGTCGGCGCCTACCGCGAGAAGTACGGGGCGGACCCCGACGCGCCCGCGGCTCTCTGGTACGACGGCGCCCGGTTGTTGGCGGACGCCGTCCGGCGCGCGGGGGTCGCCGAGCCGGAGAAGATCCGTGAGGCCTTGGCGGCCACGCGCGATTTTCCAGGCGTCACCGGGCGGGTCTCGATGGACGCAAACCGGGATGCTGCGAAGCCGGGAGTTGTCTTGAGAATCGAGGGTGGGCAAGCCAAGATGATCGAGCGCGTCGTGCCCTAAGGACCGCTCCGGACCCATGGAAGGCATCACCCTTTTTCTGCAGCAATTGCTCAACGGAATCTCGCTCGGTTCCATCTACGCGCTCATCGCCCTTGGCTACACGATGGTCTACGGCGTCCTGCGCTTCATCAACTTCGCGCACGGCGACGTCTACATGCTCGGCGCGTTCGTCGGTTTCCTGGTGGCGCCGTTGGTCACCCGGTTGGTCCCGCTGGGGCAGTACGAGAGTTTCACTCTCCAAAACCTCGGCCCCATCGCGTTTGGCGCCGGGACCGTCCTCATTGTCGCCATGACCGTTTGCGCCGTGCTCGGCGTGTTGATCGAGCGGATCGCTTACCGGCCGCTGCGCAACCAGCCGCGCCTCACCGTCCTGATCACCGCCATCGGCGTCTCCCTGTTCATCCAAAACATGACGCAGTACTTTTTCGGGCCGGAACCGAAGGCTTTCCCGCAGCTCATCCCGGTGCAGCCCATCGAGGGGTTGGGCAACCTTACGGTGCTCACGACCCAGGCGGCCATCATCGTTTCCACCGCCCTGCTGCTAGTCGCGCTCCGGTTCGTCGTCCTTCGAACCAAACTCGGCATGGCGATGCGCGCGTTGTCGCTCAACCCGACCGCGTGCTCGTTGATGGGCGTCAACACCGACGTGGTGATCTCCTTCACCTTCGCCCTGGGCTCGGCCTTGGCGGCCGCGGCCGGCATCCTGGTCTCGCTCGACTCGCCTTCCATCACCCCGTTGATGGGCAACCTGCCCGGCATCAAGGCGTTCGTCGCGGCCGTGCTCGGCGGCATCGGTAACATTCCCGGGGCGGCCATCGGCGGTCTGCTCATCGGGGTGCTCGAAACCTTGGTGGTCGGGTATTTGCGGCCGGAACTGCGCGACGCCATCGCCTTCGCGGTGCTCATCGTCATCCTGCTCTTCAAACCAACCGGCCTCCTCGGCCGGGTCGAGCGCGAAAAGGTATGAGGGGCGCGCGCCGGACGCTGGGGATCTTCTTGGTCCTGTTGCTTGCCTTTGGGCTGCTGGCGGAACGTTCGCTGGCGTCCGGCTTGGCCTACTACTACGACGTCCTCATCACCATCGGCATCAACGTCACGCTCGCGGTCAGCCTGAATTTGGTGAACGGCTACACCGGTCAGTTCTCGCTGGGTCACGCGGGGTTCATGGCCGTGGGGGCGTACGCGTCGGCGAGTTGGTCCAACCACCTGGACCCCATCTTGGAGGCTGCGCTGGGCGGGACCAGCAACCCGGTGGCGACGAACTTGGCGCTGTTCCTATCCCTGATGTTCGGCGGCACGCTGGCCGCGTTGGCGGGCTTGCTCGTCGGCATCCCCTCCCTGCGGCTGCGGGGCGATTACCTGGCGATCGTGACTCTGGGCTTCGGCGAAATCATCCGCACGGCGATCCTGAACACCGACTTCCTGGGTGCCGCGCGCGGCTTGAGCGTGCGCGGCAACTACACCAACCTGTTCTGGACCTACGGCTTGGCGGCCGTCTGCATCTACACCGTGCTGAGTTTGGTCAACTCGACTTACGGCCGCGGTTTTCTGACGGTGCGCGACGACGAGGTTGCGGCCGAGGCGATGGGGATCAACACCACCCGCTACAAGGTGTTGGCCTTCGTGATCGCGTCGTTCTTCGCCGGGGCAGCCGGGGCTTTGTACGGCCACTTCAAGGCCTTCCTCACGCCGGAAGGCTTCAACTTTTTCCGGTCGATCGACATCGTGGTGATGGTGATCCTCGGCGGGATGGGCAGCACGCTGGGCGCCACTTTGGCGGCCGTGCTGCTGACGATCTTGCCTGAAGGGTTGCGGGCGTTGGCCCACACCACTTTCATGCCCGGCGCGCTGCAGGGATTGTTGGAAAACCGCCTCATCGTCTACTCGCTACTGCTCATCATCCTCATGCTCACCCGCCCCGAAGGTCTGTTCGGCGACCCGGGCGCGGTCCGCAAACGCCTGAGCCGGGCCCGCCCGAAATGACGGATCCCTTGCTCGAATTGCGCGACTGCACCATCCGGTTCGGCGGGTTGACGGCGGTCGCCAATTTCACCATGACCGTTGGCGCACGGGAACTGGTCGGGTTGATCGGGCCGAACGGTGCCGGCAAAACCACCGTGTTCAACATGGTGACCGGGGTCTACCAACCCACGTCCGGCGAAGTCCGTTTCAACGGCAAAACGTTGGCGGGATTAAAGCCTTACGCCATCACCGGCCAGGGGATCGCCCGCACGTTTCAGAACATCCGGCTTTTCCCGTCGCTCACCGTCCTCGACAACGTGCGGGCCGCGTTCAACCTCCACCTCAAGCACGGTTTGCGGGAGGCTTGGTGGCGCGGGTCGACGTTCCGCGCCGAGGAAGCGGAGGTGGAAGGGAAGGCGCTCGACCTGCTCAAGATCTTTAAGCTCGACGCGCACCGGGACGTCATGTGCAAGAGCCTGCCGTACGGCGACCAGCGGCGGTTGGAGATCGTGCGGGCGCTCGCGACCGGGCCGAAACTGCTGCTGCTGGACGAACCGGCGGCGGGCATGAACCCGACGGAGAAGGGGAATTTGATGGGCCTCATCGAATTCCTGCAGGAGCGTTTCGAGATCTCGGTGCTGCTGGTGGAACACGACATGCGCGTGGTGATGGGCATCTGCCGCCGCATCTATGTGCTCGACCACGGGGTCGCCATCGCCGAAGGCAGCCCGGCAGAAATCCGCCGAGATCCGAAAGTGATCGAAGCCTACCTCGGGGAAGAACCCGCGTCTTAACCATGCTGGAAGTTCAGGATCTGGAGGTCGCCTACGGCTCCATCGTGGCTTTGCACCGGGTCAGTCTCAAGGTGGAAAAGGGCAAAATCATCACCTTGGTGGGAAGCAACGGCGCCGGCAAATCAACCACGCTGCGGGCCATCTCCGGATTGCTCCGGGCACGCTCCGGCCGGGTGCTCCTCGAAGGCGAGGACATCACCAACCGGCCGCCGCACCGCGTCGTGGAGGCGGGCGTCATCCAAGTGCCGGAAGGGCGCATGATCTTCTCCAACCTGACCGTGCACGAGAACCTGCAGATGGGCGCGTACCGGCGGTCCGACAAAGGGGAGTTGCGGAAAGATTACGACTACGTGTTTGGCATTTTTCCCCGGCTGAAAGAGCGGGAAAAGCAGGTGGCAGGCACGTTGAGCGGCGGCGAGCAACAAATGCTGGCGATCGGCCGGGCGCTTATGGGCAAACCTCGCTACCTGATGCTCGACGAACCATCGCTCGGCATCGCGCCGATCTTGGTGAAGACGATCTTTTCCAAGATCGTCGAGATCAACCGGGAGTTGGGCATCACGATCCTGTTGGTGGAACAGAACGCCAACCTTGCGCTGGAGGTTTCGCACCGCGGCTACGTGTTGGAGACGGGCCGCATCACCTTGGAGGACGCCTCCGACCGGCTTCGGGCCAATCCCACCGTGCGCGAGGCGTACCTGGGCGGCTGACACCGCAGTTGCCGGTGACCAGTTCCCGGTCCCCAGTTTCCGGCGGGAAGTACCCCTAGGCCGACCGCACGGGCGTCGCGTTGGGGTAGGGCTTGCTCTGCCAACAGCCCCCAGCGGCCCCGGTACCTCGACCTACCCCCGTCCCGGCCCGGCGGCTCTCGCAGGCGGCATCTCGCATGACTCGCTTTGCCCTACCAAGTCTTGCCC
>CAXUNV010000411.1:0-4678 GCA_964252355.1 uncultured Chthoniobacterales bacterium
GCCGCCCACGGCAGACGGGGGCGTCTACCCCACGCCGCAACGCGGCGCGGACCTCCGGGGGCGATGGGAGGCTGCCGCCAGCGCAGCGTCGCGCTGCGGGCGGGCCACCGCGCCGTCCGTCAGGACCATCTTGGGGCGGGTTCGCTGGCGCTGGCTCCGTTTCTTCAATCGTGCGCAATCCTGGCAATCCTGCGCAGTCTTGCGCAATCTTTGCCATGGCCCCGTTTTACCCCCTGGCTGGAGACGCCCAGGCCCAGTTCGACCAAGTCGCGCCGCCGGCGCGCAAACGGTTGCTCTCCCTTTTGCCTGACGATGCCGGCGCCCGCGAACTGTTTGCCTTACGACTCCAGCGCCATTTTGGAGATCTCTACGATGGGTTGGTTGCCGTCTACGGCGGCCGCGCCGATTTTACTCGGTTCCTCGGGCGCCTGGTACTCGCCATGGCCGAAGGTTATGGCGCCTGCCCCGCCGACGTGCGCATGCGGCATGCCGAAGTGGCGGTTTGGCCCGACTGGTTCCAACACGAGGGCACCGTCGGATACATCGCCTACGCCGACCGGCTTGCCGGCGGGCTGCGCGGCATCGAAGCACGGCTCGATTACTTGGTCGAACTCGGGGTCACTTACCTGCACCTGATGCCGTTCCTGCAGGGACGCGCAGGGGAGAACGACGGCGGTTACGCCGTGGCGGATTACCGGGCCGTGGACCGCCGCCTCGGCGACGTCGCCGCGTTGGAATCGCTCACCCGTGCCTTGCGGCAGCGTGGCATCCACCTGGTGGCCGACTTGGTCGTCAACCACGTCGCGGACGATCACCCTTGGGCCCAGCGGGCCCGCCTGGGCGAGGCGCGCTACCTCGATTACTTTTACACTTTTCCCGACCGCCAACGGCCCGACGAATACGAACGGACCTTGCCAGAGGTCTTCCCTGCGACCGCGCCCGGCAATTTCACCTTCGTGCCGGAAATCGGGCGCTGGGTTTGGACGACGTTCAACCGTTACCAATGGGACCTCGATTGGCGCAATCCCGAGGTGTTCCTCGAGTTCGTCGACACCATCCTTTACTTGGCGAACCGCGGGGTGGAGATCTTCCGACTCGACGCCATCGCCTTCATCTGGAAACGCTTGGGCACCGATTGCCAGAACCAACCGGAGGTCCATAGCCTCACGCGCGCGCTCCGGGCGGTGGCGCGGGTCGCGGCTCCCGCCATCCTTTTCAAAGCGGAGGCGATCGTCGGTCCGCACCAGTTGATGCATTACCTCGGGACTGGCCGTTTTTACGGCAAGGTCAGCGATTTGGCGTACCACAACTCGCTCATGGTGCAGTTCTGGTCCTCGCTGGCGGCGCGCGACGCGCGCCTCATGACCCGGGCCCTTTCCCGCTTCCCGCCCAAGCCGGCCAACACGGCGTGGGCGTCCTACATCCGTTGCCATGACGACATTGGCTGGGCGGTGAGCGACGAAGACGCCGCCACCCTGGGTTGGGACGGTTTCGCCCACCGGCGGTTCCTTTCCGAGTTTTACGCAGGCATCTTTCCCGGTTCGTTCGCCCGAGGCGCCGTCTTCCAAGAAAACCTGCTCACGGGCGACCGCCGGATTTCCGGGAGCACGGCCAGCCTCGCCGGGCTCGAGACCGCCCTCCAGACGGGAGACGAGAAAGCGATCTCGTTGGCGATCGAGCGCATCCTTTTGGGTCACGCCCTGATCTTTGGTTACGACGGCATCCCGCTGATCTACATGGGGGACGAAATCGGGTGCCTCAACGACTACGCCTATGCCGAGGACCCGGACCACGGCACCGACAACCGTTGGCTGCACCGGCCGCGGATGGATTGGGCGAAGGCCGACGGGCGCCACGTGCCGGGTTCCGTCGAGCAGCGGATCTTCCAAGGGTTACAGGCCTTGGTGCAGGCGCGCCGAACGGTGGGGCAGTTCCACGCCGCCGTTCCCACCGTCGTGGTGGAGAGCGGGCACCCGCACGTTTTCACCCACCTGCGTCCGCATCCCGCCGGCGACGTGCTCTGCGTCTACAACTTCAGCGAGTTCCCGCAAACTTTGCCACCCGACCTTTTCCGACGGCACCGGATCGCGTCGCCGTTTGACGTCATCCGGCAGGCGAGGGTCGGCGGTTGGGACGGCGTGGTGCACTTGGCACCCTACGATCGGTTATGGACGGTGGACCGCTCCGCGGATGGCAAATGACAAATGGCAAATGCCAAAACGGAATGGCTGGCAACCGGCAACCGGCAACCGCGAACCCGCGCGACGCGCGCCTCACAGCCCCAGGTCTCGACGCAACCCTTCGTCGGCCAAGGCGTGCTGGTTCCAATACGCCGTGTTGACCGTCTTTAACTGGACCGCCCGCGTGACGAGTCCTTCGCCGGGCCGCCCGCCGGGGTCACCGTCGTACGTTTCTTCCCAGCCCAGGATCTTTCTCGGAAACTCCCGCTCGTAATAAACCGAAAAGACCCGGTGCTTACCCGTGAGGTAGGTGAGCCGGAACCGTCGGCACGGGAGGTCCGCGAAGGTAACGTCGTCATCGGTCTCCGCCCGCGCGCGTTGCACCGCCACAGGTTGATGCACAAACCGCGAAAAAAGGATGGCTGGGATCACGTTCACCTCGCCCCGGGGCAACCGGTCTGGGTCAAGCCGGATGAGGTTGAGAAGTTCGTCCTCCAACCACGCCGCCGCCAGGGTGCCGGTCCGTTCGCCTTCCGTTTCGAAATAGGAGTGCGTCTGCAGGAAATAGCTTGGGCCGCGCCGGTCGAGTTGCGTGAAAGTGTTGCCGCACCATTCCTGGGTGGAGCAATCGACCTTCAGGGAAGGGGCCGGTTGGGCAAACGGCGTGAACGTGGAGGTCATCACCGAGTAGGCGTAGATGCCCGTGGTGAAGTTGCGCACGGCGTTCATCTTGAGCACCTCGATCCCGTCGCTCCCGGCCTTCTCGGGCGCGTCCAGCTTCACGTGCTTGGAGATGGAAAACGGCTCCGAAACGAAAACCAGCACGGCCCGGCCATCCCGAACCTCGCCGTACCGGACCTGTTCGAGGCGGTAACTCGTGACCTCGGCCTTGCCGCCGAACCAGTACTCTTTGGCTTCCGCGGCCGGCTCCGCCGCGCGGAGAAGGTGACCGGTCAGGGTGCAAGCGAGCAGGAGGAGAGCCGCGCGGGAAGGCATGGCGCAAGCTTGCCAGAAATCCTCGCACGGCGCCACGGCGGAGAAAGAGGGGGTTGAGGCCATGCCGGGTACGAACGACGTGGCGTCGGCGGACACGCGAGGATTCGTCGGCGGTGGCGGAGCACGCGCCCTCCCTTTCGCCGTGGCCGCCGTGGCGCCGTGTGAGCCCTCGGAACGCGGAACGCGCAACCCGGAACTCACCCCCTTTGCACCGGGGCGGTGACCCGCGCTAAACTGCGCCGGGTATGGAGCTCATCAACGTCGGTATCGTGGGTTTGGGATGGCCCGGTGCACGTCACGCCGAAGGCGTGCGCGGGTGCGGGCTAGGTCACCTTTACGGCGGTTGCGACCTCAACGAGGAACGCCGGGAAGTTTTTCGGGCGAAGCACGCGCCGGAAAAGCTCTTTTCCGACTACGACGCGCTCCTGGCCGACCCCGCGCTGCACGCCGTCGTGATCGCCCTGCCGAACGCCCTGCATTACCCGTCGACCTTGAAAGCCCTGCAGGCCGGCAAACACGTCCTCTGCGAAAAACCGCCGACGCTCAACGCCGAACAGATGCGCGAGATCCGCGCCGAGGCCGAACGTCGAGGGTTGATCTATTTCTTCGGCCGACAGATGCGGTTTTCGGGCGCGATGCAGGCCGCCCGCCAAGCCGTCGCCGAACGGCGGTTAGGCGAAATCTACTACGCCCAAACCAAATGGGTCCGGTCGCGCGGCACCCCGGGCGGCATCGACGGTTGGTTCACGGACAAGAGCCGAGCCGGCGGCGGCGCCCTCATCGACCTCGGAGTGCACGCCATCGACGCTGCATGGTACGTCATGGGCACGCCCGCGCCACGGTCGGTCACCGCCCAGACCTACCAGAAATTTCCGCAGCTGGCCCGCTCCGCCGTGTTCGACGTCGAAGACAACGCCTACGGCCTGATCCGCCTGGAGACCGGTGCCCTGGTCAACTTCGAGGTCGCGTGGGCAGCCAACCTCACGGACGAAATCCCGATGGGCAAATGGGGACGGCAAGAGCTGTTCCAAACCACCTGGTACGGCCCCAAAGGCACCCTGCGGGTGATCGACATCTTCCAACTGATGCCGGACACCGACAAACCGCCCCTTTCGTTCTTTGAGGACCAGAACGGTGAGCTGGTCTCCGTCGACCTGCCGTTGCCCGACGTGCCGCACCAGTTCATCCCGCAGATGCGCAACTTCCTTGAGGCCGTGAAAGGCGAGGCCGCGCCGGTCAACAGCGCGCTGCAAGCGGTGCAGCTCATGGAGATGTTGGACGCGATCTACCAATCGAGCCGAACCGGACGCGAAGTTGTCTTCGGCTAACGCGTTTCTGCCGTGAAACGGACCCTGCGCAGCCTGCTGATCTGGGCGTTGTGCTTGGGGGCGGGCGCGACCGCTGCGGCCAGCGGGGGACTCATCGCTGTGCGAGGCGACGATCCTGATCTGGTGCGGCCGGGGAGGGGGCGCGAGTTTTTGCGGGTGTCGTCGGACTCGGGC
>CAXUNV010000412.1:0-4659 GCA_964252355.1 uncultured Chthoniobacterales bacterium
GGGCGTCCGGTTCAGCGTCGACGCCATCCAGACGTTGGGCGCGTTCCCGACGACGGTGGGCCGCGGCATCGATTTCCTGGCTGCCGACGCCCACAAATGGCTGCTCGGACCGCTCTCGGTCGGGATTGTCTACGTGCGCCGGGAAAGGTTGGAGGAGTGTCGACCCGCCCTGCTCGGTTCGTCGAACGTGCGTTCGCCCAATTTCACGGCCCAGACCGACATCGAGTTCCCGCCGACGGCGAAACGCTACGAGCCCGGGGTGTTGAACGTCGCCGGCGTCGCCGGGATGCGCGCGTCTTTGGCGCTGCTCGAGTCGGTCGGGATCGAGCGGGTCGCCGCCCGGATCGCGCTCCTGCGGGAACGCTTGGCCGACGGACTGCGCGAGCTCGGGTTCCAGCGGCTCGGACCGACGGATCCGGCAAACTTGGCCGGCATCCTCACGGTGCGTCACCCCGGCCGGGACACGGCCGCCCTGCATGAGGAACTCGGCCGGCAAGGGGTGGTCTGTTCCCTGCGCCAAGACCGCCAAGGGACGGCGTACCTCCGGTTCAGCCCGCATTTCTACAACACCGAGGCGGAGCTTGGGACGGTGTTGGACCTTATCCGCAAGGCGGCCTGACGGAAAGAAGGCTCACACGGCAGCCACGGTGAGGAGGAGAAAGCTCACGCCACGACGCAAAGACGCAAGGGGAAGAGGGTTGCACGGAAAGTCACGAAGGCGACGAAGGGAACTCAGGCGTTCCGCTCGCGGTTTGGTCATTTTCCATCTGCCATTTGTCATGCGCGCAGCGGCCCAGGAACGCCCGGGTCCGGTAGCGCAAGGTGACGGCGCCGGCGCGGGCGTGGTCGCGGAAGAGCCGTTCGAGTCCGGCCAGGAGTTCGGGATGGCCGGGAGTGCCTGGCTTGGGCGCGTAGGAGGAGGAGAGCACCCGGCCGATCAATCCGGGCAAGTCGAGGTGCTGGGCGTTCGGGAAATCGGCCTTCTCCGGAACCACCGGACTGAAGAACGCGGCCACGCCGTCGTCGGTCAGGTTACGGTGCGCGACCAGCGGGTACTCGGGCGCTACGGCAGTCAGGAGGGCTTCGTAACCGGCGGCAAAAGGATCGGCACCGCCAGCACCGGCGTCGCGATCGTTCCAAACCAGGAGCACCGCCCCGCCCGGGCGCAAAATGCGGCCAAATTCCCGGCGCGCGGCGGCGCGGTCGAACCAGTGGAATGCTTGCGCGCAGGCCACCAAGTCAACGCATCCGTCGGGTAACCCGGTCCTTTCCGCCGTGCCCGCGACGCTCTGGAACCCGGCGCGGTCGCCCAACCACGCCTCGGCCGCGGCGCGCATGGCGGCATTCGGTTCGATCGCCCACACCAAAGGCACCCGGTTGAGCAACGGCGCGGTGAAAATGCCGGTGCCGGACCCAACGTCGGCCCCCGTGGCAGCGTCTGGTAAACAGGTCTGCAGCCAAGCAAACAGGTCGGCGGGATAACCGGGGCGGTAGCGGACGTAATCGTCAACCCGGTCGGAAAAACGTTCGGTGGGAGCACGGGACGGTTCGGGCATGGCAACCTTTATCCCCGTCCGCACAGACCGGCGACGCCTCAATGCGCGTGGTGATGGTGCGGGGGTTCGGCTGCGGAGGTTGACCCGGCGCCGGTCCCAGGCGCCGCGGGCCGCCGGTGCAGGTAGACCAAAAACGCCGCCACCACCAAAGCCGCAAAGTTCAGCCATGTGGTGTGGTTCCACGAGAACGACGCGTGCTCGGCGGCGTTCACCGGGCGCGGCCCGGCCGGCACCAAGCCGAGCGCGTGAAAGATCCCATCAACCAAGAGCCCCGCCGTCACGATCGATAAAAACAAGGTGAGCGCGATGCGAACGGCTGGCCCGAGGCCGTATTGCTTGCGGTAAATCAAGAGCAAGGGCACGACGAGCAGGTCGGCGTAGATGAACGAGATTACCCCGCCGAAGGAGATGCCACCACTCCAGAGCAGGCTGGCCAACGGAATGTTGCCCACCGAACAGACAAAGCTCGCCACGGCGATGAGGGGACCTACGACCACGTTTTCCAACGCCCGCACCGGCGCGGGACCACCCTGCAGGAACAAGTCCTTCCACCAGTCCGCAGGCACGAGGGTGGCGAGAAAACCCGCGATCAGGAAACCCACGGCCATCTCCTTCCAAAGCATCGACCAATCGGCGACGAACGCGTGGGCCAACGCCCGGAGGCGATCCGACCCACTTGAGGACGTGTGACTGCGCTCGTCCGCGTCGTGGTGACCGTCGTCATGCCCGTGACCAGCCCCGTCGTGGTGATGATGGTGACAGCACCCGCCCGCCTCCTCACTCCCCGCGGTGTGGGCGCGCGCGGCCCGCTCCACCTGAGGCGGCAAAAGGAGCTTGCCGTAGAACCAGACGGAGCCCACCAAAAAGAGCGCACCGACGACTTCTGCGAGCACAAAGGTCGGGCCGAGAAAAATCCAGAGCACCGCGCCGAGTTCGACGACCAAATTGGTGGCGGCGAACATGAACGCCAGCGCCGGGACGAGGGCCGCCCCTTGCACGAACGCGCTGCGGGCCGCCGCGGTGGCAGCGTAGGAACACGAAGAACTCGCGGCGCCGAAGCCGGTGGCCAGCGCCAGCGAGCGGAAGTTGGTCTTGCCGAAAAGGCGCGCCATCCGCCCCTGGCTAACCAAGGTTTGCAAGGCGCCCGACAAGGCAAACCCGAACACCAACGCCCACAAGGTTGCCCAAAACATCGCGGCCGCGTGGTAAAGGCCCATCAATAACCAATTCATTTTCTGTTTCCTCTAGGCGTCTGTTTAGCGCACCTGTTTCAGCGCAGGAACCGGTTGAGGGCGGCGCGCAGTTCGGCCGTCAGTTCCGGGGCGGCCATCCCCCGGGTTTGCGGGTGGGCGTCCGGGCTGCCCGCGACGCAGTGCTCGACGTGATCGGAAAGCAGGGCAACGCCGAGGGCGTCGAGCGCGGAACGGACGGCAGCGATCTGGGCCAGGACGTCGAGACAATACCGGTCTTCGTCGACCATGCGGGCGAGGCCTTGGACTTGGCCCGCGATCCGCTTAAGCCGGACTTGCGCCCGGCGCCGACCCGCTTCGTTCATGCACCCACCTTATACCCCCTAGGGGTATTTGGCAAGAGAGGCTTTGCGTGGACCGAAGGCCAAAAGGACGGCCGGGAACTCCCGCTTCGCCTTGGTCTCCTTCGTGACTTCCCGTGCAACCCTCTTCCGTGGCGCCGTCGCGTCGCGGCGTGAGCCTTCTTCCCCCTCCGCCGTGGCCGCCGTGGCGCCGTGTGAATCCCCTTCCCTGCCCCACTCAGTTGAAATCGAGCACCGAACCGAAATTCGGATCAAAAAGGCGTTTGTGGGTGCGGATGGCGAACCCGTCGGTCATGCCGGCAAGGTAATCGCACACGACCCGGGCCCGGGCCCGCGGGGTTTGCAACGGCCGGATCACCCGGTCGAAGCTTTCGGGCAGCAGGCGGAAGGTCGGCTCGGGCGCGTACAGGTAAGCGTCGGCGAACGCGTTGAAAATCCCTTCGAGAATCACCCGGCCTTTGCGTTCGAGTTGGTGAAGTTGGGAATGGTCAAAGACCAAGTCCTGCGAGATGCGTTTGTAGAGGTCGGCTTCGGCGCGGGCTGCCGGATCGACGGCCAACCCGAACCGGTAGCGGTTGGTCACGTCCGACCATGGGTTCACCCGTTCGCACAAGCCGGTGGCCCGGATGAACGCCCCGATTTTTTTGCCGAACCGCGGTTCTGCCTTGCGCTCCTTGATCGCGGCCAAGACGCCTTCGGCGTGCTTGGCTTCATCCCCGGCGAGGTGTTGGTCGGCCGCCCAACGCTCCACCCGTTCCAAACGCAGAAACCCGGCGTTGATGCTGTCGACCAGATCGTTGAGGCAGTAGGCCGTGTCGTCGGCCCAGTCCATGATCTCGCATTCGAGCGACCGCCAGCGGTTCAGGTCAGGCACGTCCGCATCGGCCAAGCCGGGCAACGTCCAATCCCGCAAGGCCGCCTGTTCGTCGTAGAGGAAGTGGTGCTTGGCGTCGGGATCGTCCCGGTGCAACCGCTTGTACTTCAGGATGCCGTCGACGAACGCCCGCGTCGGGTTCATGCCACGGCGCTCGGAAGTGCCCGGGTAGATGGTTTCGGTGATGATGCGAAGGCTTTGGGCGTTGCCCTCGAAGCCACCGAACGGCTGCATCAACAGGTGCAGGGTCCGTTCCCCGGCGTGCCCGAACGGCGAATGCCCCAGGTCGTGCGTCAGGCAGACGGCCTCGACCAGATCGGGATCGATGAAGAAGTCGGGTCCGAGCAGGCCGGAGGTTTGCCGCAGGTAGCCGCAGACGGAACGTCCAATCTGGGCGACCTCGAGCGAGTGGGTGAGGCGGGTTCGATAGAAATCGAACTCGCCGGAAACGAAGACCTGCGTTTTCGCCTGCAGGCGGCGGAAGGCGGAACTGTAGATGATGCGGTCGCGGTCGGTCTGGAACGGGGTACGGAAATCGTCTGGTTCGCGGTGGTGGACGCTGGCGACGTCGAAAGGTTCGTAGAACGCGTTCGGGGGAAGCGGGGTCACGACGTGTACAGTGTAACCCCGCGGGGCTGAGGACGCTAGGCGCTACGCGCGGGGTTGATCGTTTGGCG
>CAXUNV010000413.1:0-4656 GCA_964252355.1 uncultured Chthoniobacterales bacterium
GCGCCCCGGCCCCCCGGCCCGGCTGCGGCGTTCAACTTCCAGCCCGCCAGGGGGGCGGGGTGGGCGGTTTGGGGGGGGGCGTCGGGGCGCCGCGCCGCGGCGTCTGGGACGGGCGTCGGCTCCGCCGGGAGGGAGGCGGTCAGCGCCAGGGAGGAGAAGACGAGGGGAAAGAAGATGCGGAATGGAGGTTTCATCGGGGGAGGGTGCGCCCGGGGGTGACGGGCGATTGCGCAAGATTGCCAGGACTGCGCAGGGTTGCCAAGATGGTGGGAGGTTTGGCAACCGCGCCGAGGGAGAAATCAGGCCTCTTCAACCGCCCGAAATCTGCGGATCACTTTCTGCGGTTAAGTTCGCCCGCTCACTTGTCGGTTGCGCTTGGCAACCCTGCACAATTCTCCCTGGCGTCGGCAACCGCTTGAGCACCACCTGGGTCAGAACTCCTCCGGACGCCTGCAAACCCGGCACGCTGTCGTTTGGCCTTTGTCACGCTCCCTGCGCCGCGCGCCGAAAACGGGTCGCCTGCAAGCGCCCGATGAGGAGCGGCGTGGCCGCACCCAGCACGACGAGCAGCCCGGTGACGCATCGTTCCCAGTAGGACGGAATGCCCACCAGGATGAGGGAGTTGTTGATGATCGTCACCAGAAAGACCCCCATTAACGTGCCAAAGACGGTCCCGCGCCCACCGGTGATGCGCGTCCCGCCGAGCACGACGGCGGCCAACACGTTCAATTCCGTGCCGACGAGGTCGAACGGGTTGGCCACGCGGAACTGTGAGGCGTGCACGATGCCCGTGATGCCGGCGATCACGCCGATCGAAACGTAAATCAGGAACTTGGTGCGGGCGACGGGGATGCCCAGCCGGTCACTCGCCAGTTCGCTGCCGCCCAGGCTGTAGACGTACCGGCCGAACATGGTGAAACGGACCAAAAACCCGACCACCACGGCCACGGCCACCAGGGCGAGGGAGGTGGCCGGTAAGCTGAAAAGGCTGCCGTCGGCCAAGCGACCCCGGTAAAGGTAGGTCCGGGAAAGATTCATCATCGCCTCCGGCAAGTCGACGATGTGTTTGGTGCCGATGAAGGTCAGCAATACGCCCCGGAATAGCGAAAGTGTGCCCAAGGTGACGATCAGGGTCGGCAGCCGAAAGAAGGCGATGAGGGCGCCGTTGATCGCCCCAAGGCCGGCGCCAATCGCGGCGCCGACCAGGAAAATCAGGAACAATGACGCGTGCGGATCGACCGTGACGAAGATCTTGGTCGCAGCGTACATCGCGACTGCCGCGACCGCGGTGAACGACACGTCGATGCCGCCGGACAGGAGCGCCAGGAAAACGCCTAACGCGAACAGGCCGGTGGTGATGCTGTTGCGGACCAGGTCGAGCAGGTTGGGCGCGCTGATAAAGACGGGGTTGGCGGCAGTGACCGCTGCGCAGAGCAACAGCGTCGTGAGCAACACCACGCCTTCGGACCCTCGCAAGTACCGTCCGATCGCCTTCATGCGTTTTCCAAGGTCACCTCGCGGGTCAACGTCGCCAGGTCGAGGTCGCCCACGGCGTGCTCGGCGGCCAGTTGCCCGTTCGCCATCACCAGGATCCGGTGGCACACGCTCATCAACTCGGGCAAGTCGTCCGAAACGACGAGGATCGCGGTGCTGGCTCTCGCGAGCTCGCCAATTAGGACGTGGATGTCGTGCTTGGAACCGACGTCGACGCCCATCGTCGGCCCGTTGAGAATCAAGACCTTCGGCGCGAGGTCAAGGTACCGGGCGATCAAGACACGCTGTTGGTTGCCGCCGGAGAGCGTCTGCACCGGGGCGCGTCCGTCTGGAGCCTTGATGCGCAGTTGCCGGATGTAGCCCTCGCCGTCGTCACGCACGCGCTGGGTGTCCAAAAGGCCGTGGCGGGTCCGCTTCGCGAGATTCCCGATCAGGAGATTGTCAAAGATCGGCTGCTCCAAGAAGAGGCCCTCGTTCAGCCGATCCTCGGGCACATAGCTGATGCCGAGCGCTTGGGCGGCGCGGACGGAGTGGAGGGAAACGGGTTTGCCTTCGAGCAGCACGCGACCGCTCTCGGCGGGGGTGCGACCCGCCAAGCAGAGGGCGAGCTCGCTCCGGCCGGAACCGAGCAGGCCGGTCAGGCCGACCACTTCCCCGGCCTTGGCCGTCAGGGAGACATCCCGGAACAGGGGTGGCAGGCTTAGGTGCTCGACGGCGATCCGGGGCGGCACGTCCGGCGCCGGCGCGGGCCCTTGGAGCGGTTCGACCCGGATCGTGCGGCCGGAGATGGCCTCGCTCAGCGCCGCGGTGGAAAACTCGCCGATCGGCCCGGCTGCCACCATCTCGCCGTTGCGGATGACGCTGACTTGGTCGCACACCTCGTAGATCTCCTCGAGCTTGTGGCTGACGAAAATGAAGCTGACCCCATCGCGGCGCACGGCGTCGACAATCCCGAAAAGCGTGCGCACCTCACGCTTGGTCAACGCCGAGGTCGGCTCGTCCATGATGATCACCTTTGAGCGGTTGCTCAGCGCGCGGGCAATCGCCACCAGCTGCTGCTTCGCCACGGGCAATTCGTCGAGGGTCGCTTCCAAAGGGATGTCGACCCGCATGCGCGACAGGGTCTCCTGGGCGTGCGCCCGCAGCTGCCGAAAGTTAACCCAGCGCCGGTGGCGCGACACGCTGTCCAGAAACGTGATGTTCTCAAAGACGGTCAGGTTGGGCAGCAACGAGAAGTCCTGGTAGATCACGCTCAACCCGAGGTTGATGCGCGCCAAGGCGTTCAACCCCGTCGCGTCCGTGCCATCGATCATCACGGTGCCGCGGTCGGGGGCCAGCGTGCCCGCGATGATCTTGATCAGCGTGCTCTTGCCCGAGCCGTTCTCACCGGCCAAACAGTGCACGGACTCCGGGGCGACCGCGAGCGTCACGTCTTTCAAGACGGGAGTGCGGACGTAGGTCTTGGAAACGTTTTGGGCGAGCAGGGAGGCCAAAGCGACGGGGTGGAACTGGGGCAGCGATAACGAAAAACCGGCTTTGGAGAAAGCCGGTTCTGCGGGAAAACTTCGCCCGCACCCCCACGGGTGCGGGCGAAGCCGGGCGGCGGACCGTCGGCAGAAATTGCACTTGTCCATGGTCTCGTTGGTGGAGTCGATCCAGCCGTTGCCGTAGATGATCTTGTTGTCTACCAGCTTGACCTTTTCGTAGCCGGGCAGGCCGAGATCCATCCCGTCCGTCACTTTCTGGCCGTTCAACACCATCACCGCCACCTTGTTCATCAGGTAACCGGCGATCGACGAATCCCAAAAGCAGATCATCCGCACCGCGCCGGTCGGCAGGTACTTCTTCACCAGCGACGGCACCCCGGTGCCGACGACCGCGACCTTGTCCTCCAGGCCGGCTTCCTCCACCGCCAAACCGCACCCAGGTGCATCGGTGGAGGCACTCCCCTGGAACCCTTTGATGTTGGGGTGGGCGCGAAGCAGTTCCTTGGCTTTGGCGTAGGAAACCTGCTGGTCGTCGTTGGTTTCGATCTTGTCGACGACCAGCTTCATCTTCGGATACTTCTTCTTCTGCAACGCGATCGCCGCGTCGGCCCACTGGTTGTGGGTCTTGGAGGTGAGGCTGCCCACGAAGACGGCGTACTCACCCTCGTAATTCATCCTTTGGGCGAGGTTCTCCATGATGTGCTCACCAAAGGCCGAGTTGTCGAACGCCTCGATGTCGTAATCGGCGTTGGTGATGTCCGACGCTTCATGCGCGATGACCACGATCTTGTTCTCGCGCGCCTTGCGCAGGACGGGCTCCATGGCGGGCGGTTGGAAGGGGACGACGCAGATGGCGTCGACCTTTTTGGCGATGAGGTCTTCGACGATCTGGTTCTGCTGGGCGGAATCCGTCACCGGCGGACCCAATTGCACGGTGTGGTTGCCGGTCTCTTGACCGAACTTCTTCACGCCGGTCTCCATGTAGTTGAACCAATTGATGCCGCTGATCTTCACCACGGTGGCAAGATTGTATTTTTTGTCCTGCGCTGAGCCGTGGTTCGCCAGGAAGGAACAGGCACTGGCGGCGACGAGGAGGGTAACGATGCTTTTGGCTTTCATGAAAGAAAGGAGGTGTCTGTCCGGACGGGAGCGGGGGGTTGGTGCCCGGACTCCCCCTTAAAGGCGTTTGCTGGCGCGGTGTCAAGTGAAAGCCGGGGGGGGCCGGTGCCAAAGAAAAGTTGGAGAACGCCGTCCCGTCGGCTACAAAGGTGCGGATAGTACGCTTGCGCCCGCCCCGTCCGCCATGGCCGACACCCGTTACCTATTGCGCCTGACCGCGTTCACCGCCGGGATCTTTGTCCTGTTTTGCGCGTTGCAACCCGCGGCCTTCCTCTCCGTGGCAAACCTCAGCTCCATGGCGTCGCAGCTGCCGGAATTCGCCCTGTTGGCCTTGGCCATCCACGGCACCATGCTTACGGGCGGCATCGACTTGAGCGTCGTCAGCGTGGCCAACTTTTCCGCGATCCTGGCGGCGTGCGTGCTCAAGAGCAGTCCAGCCGGGATCGCCGCCGCGGTGCCGGCGGCGCTGGGCGTCGGCGTCGTTTGGGGTCTGGTGAACGGGATGCTGGTCGCCGGGGCGCGTCTGCCCGCGCTGATGGGCACGCTGGGGACGATG
>CAXUNV010000414.1:0-4644 GCA_964252355.1 uncultured Chthoniobacterales bacterium
CGCCTTGCCCTACCGGCTACGGGCAGGGTAGGCAAGGCAGCCCGGCAGCTCCGTTCGACCTTTCCCCGTCAGAACACGGGGGTCGTTTGGCGGACCAAGCCGCCCGCCGGATTCGGTAGCACCACCGCCGCCGGAAAGCCCAACGGTCCGATGGTCGGACCGGCGCCGATCCCTTCTTCAGCAGGCGGAGCTTTGCCGGCGCCCAAATAGGGCTCTTTTCCAGCGAGTTCCTTGCCGGCGATCTGTTTGCCGGAATCGTTCAACAATCCGGCGTACTGCGGGTATTCGGCCGCAGCCGTCGTTAGGATACCCTCCGTGCAGTTCCCGGCCGCGGCACGTTCCCCACGCGCATTGGTCGTCGTCGCTTCAGAATCTGAGGCGTTGCCGATGGCCGCCTGCGCGATGGCATAAACTTCCAGGGGCGTCGGGGTCGGCGCCAAACCGCGTAAGGCGGTCCGGACCACCGCTTCGACGGCGTGACAATCTTGGGCGCGCCGCACGGCGGCGGCCGTGACTTGGGGTGCAAGACCCCGGTTCTCCTTCACGGAGCTCGCGGTGGCCTGGACCAGCGGCGCTTCGGCCACTTTGGTGGCAGACCGGTCTGCGCCCGTCAGTTTGGAAGTTAAGAGATCATCGCCCGGCGTGGCGTGAGCGGAAAGCAGCAGGCACGTCTGCGCGAGGAGGAAGGCGGAAAAGCGTTTCATGATACAAGGATGGCAAGCGTTGAGGCTGGCTGGATTTAACGGGTTGGGAGCGGGAGGCGCAAGGCCGTGGGGACACCTCTGGCGCTCCGCAGCCGCTTTTTGAGATTCACCATACACGTTAGAAGTAAAACGGGCGGTTCCGTGCCCAAGGACCGGCTAGGCTTCCGTTCATGGGACCGCGCGATGGAGTAGAAAACCGACGGCACGTTCAAGGGACCACCCGGGCGGCGTGGTGCGATTCTCTAAGCATCGCCACCATCGCCACGGGACATTTCATTTTGCGTGCTCGGAATGCGACCGGCCAACCCGTGCACGGCGTCATTGTGATCACCCAACGCCATTTGGGAGAGAAAGGGCTGTGGGAACGGGCGGAAGGCATCGCGACCGAAGCCCTGCAACACGCTTCGCAGGAACTGGTCATCCAAAGGGTCATGCCTGACGGTTTGGAAGGCTATCCCTCACCGGTGGACACCACGGCCTACCCGGACGGCTACGTGCTTTGGTTCCCGTCAACCTGAACCACCGCTGCAGCGGCCCGGCGAGACGCCCCGATCCGCACTGCGCCGCGTGGAGCGGGCAAAGGGAATCGAACCCTCATAGCCAGCTTGGAAGGCTGGAGCTTTACCATTAAGCTATGCCCGCGTACCCGTCGGCGCAGGGACCATACACGACGACCGCCGCAGGCAAAAGGGAAAGCGCGCGCCCCTTCGCGCTGGAGACACGATCTCCCTTTAGAAAAATTATGCCTGCCATTTTCGACGCACTAGACGCATTTAGCACTGCTGCGTAAGCGATAGCCACTGTAATTTAAAAACCAACTCAACATTGAGAAGCTAACCCAGTTTGCGCGAAGGTAAGTTCGTCAGGGCGCGGTCGCGAGGCTGCGCTTTGGTGGGTGTTCCTTGGCAAGGGGCATCCAACGTGAGGTAATTGCTCATCTCCCGTTTGAGATGACAGCAAGCGTGGCTGGGGTTGGCCTTGTGCCAGCCCCAGCTAACGCGGCGGTATCCGGCCGGAGCTCTGGCCTCCGACTCCTCGATCGTTCCCTTTTTGGTGGTTCCGCCGCCCACCGGTCGTTACGGTCGCGGGCGTGTCCGACACCCCCTTCGCCGCGGCGGTTGACGATTTTTTGCTGTATCTCGCCACCGAACGCGGGCTTTCCACGAATTACCAACTCTCCACGCGGCGTTCGCTGGAGGACTTCGGGACGTGGCTGTCGGCGCGCCACGGCATCAACGAGCCGTCCGCCGTCACGCTCGACCAGATCGGGGCGTTTCTCGCCGACCGTAAAGCGACCGGTTTGGCCGCTTCCTCGATCAAACTGCTCGTCGTCGCCATCAAGATCTTTTTCAGGTTCTGCCGCGTCCGGCAACTCGTCGCGAAGGACCCGGCCGAACTGCTCGCCCTGCCGCGGCTCGAGCGGTACCTCCCGGAGACCTTGAACGAAGCGGAGGTCACGACTTTGTTGTCCGCTGATCTGACCGGCCGGCCTTACCCGCTGCGCGATCGGGCGATCCTTGAGTTGCTCTACGCTAGCGGCCTGCGCATCAGTGAACTCACGGGGGCCCGGCTAGAAAACCTCAACTTGGACGAGCGCATGATCCGGGTGGTGGGCAAAGGCAACAAGACCCGGTTGGTCCCGGTCGGACGGCGGGCGTGCGAAGCGCTCGGGGCCTACCTCGCCGAAGAGCGCCTGCGGTTGGTCGGACGACGTTCAGGCAGCGAAATCTTTTTGTCTCGGCTCAGCCGAAAACTTACCACGCAACGGGTCTGGCAAATCGTGAAAGAAATCGCCGCCCTGGCCGGACTCCCCAAAAACGTTTACCCGCACCTCATGCGGCATTCGTTCGCCACGCACTTGCTCTCCCACGGGGCCGACTTGCGCATCATCCAGGAGTTGCTCGGGCACGCCGACATCTCGACGACCCAAGTCTACACGCACGTGGACCAGAACCGGTTGCGCGGGGTGCACAAACGGTTTCACCCGCGGGGTTGACCCGCGGCGGGTGGGTGCGGCAGGCGCGGGTTCTACTTGCCCTTGCCGCTGCCCTCCGCCAACGGTGGGCCCTGATGGGAAAGGGCCGAAAAACCCGGCGCACGAGCGACCTGCTGGTCTATGCCGCATTCTGCGGGCTGCGTGCGTGCCTGGAAAGGTTGCCTCTGGAGACGGTGTTCCGGCTCGGGGAAGCCGTAGGCACGGTGGTGCACGCCTTGGCGGGACGTTACCGGCGGTTAGCGCGAAGCAACGTGCGGACGGCGTTCCCCGAATGGCGCGAGCCGGAGGTGCGCCGTTGCGTCCGCCGTCATTTTCAGACGCTTACGGCCAACGTGTTGTGTTCTTTGCCGATGGGCCGCATGACGGCCCAAGAAATCCGCCGGCACGTCGACATGTCCGCCTTCGATGAGCGGGTGGTCAGAGGGTACCAAGAGCACCGTTCGATGGTCTGGCTGCTGAACCACCTCAGCAACTGGGAGCTGATGACCCACACCACGGCCTGGGTGCCGTCCCGACGGAACTGCGTGGTTTACCAACCGTTGCGGAACCCTTGGCTGAATCGGGCGATGGAACAGACCCGGCGCATCTACGGCCTGGAACTCATCGATCGTTCGGCCGGTCTCCAACCGGCGTTCAGCGCCTTACGCGAGGGCGGGACCGTCGCCATCCTCATGGACCAACACGCCGGGGATCACGGGGTCTGGGTGCCTTTTTTCAACCGCTTGGCCTCGACGACGCCGTTTCCGGCCATCCTAGCAAAGAAGACAGGGGCGCACTTGGTGGCGATCTCGGTTGTCACGCTCGGTCCGGCCCGGTGGCGCCTGGACGTCAGCAAAATCATCGACCCGCGCTCGAGCAGCGTGGACGAACTCACGAGCTTGGGGAACGAACTTTTGGCCGAGCAGATCCGCACGAACCCGAGTGACGGCTTTTGGGTGCACCGCCGCTGGAAGACGCCGGCGCCGCAATTCCTGCTGCGACGCTACAAGCGCGGGGTTTATGTGCCACCGCCGCGCCGTCACCCGGACGGACTCGCACCGTTTCGCATCGTGGTGCGTTCCAGCAATTGGCTGGGCGACGCCGTCATGACGGTGCCGGCGGTGCGCGCCATCAAAGCGGGCCGTCCAGACGCCCACGTCACGGTATTGACGAAGGCCAAGCTGGCCGACTTCTGGCGGACGGTGCCGGAGGTGGACGCCCTTCTCGTCATCGCGCCAGGGGAAGGGCTCTTGAGCGTGGCGCGGGCGTTGCGCGCCGGTCGGTTCGAGGCGGCGGTCCTGCTGCCGAACTCGCCGCGGTCCGGCCTAGAGGCTTGGCTGGCAGGCATCGGCCGTCGGGTCGGGTACGCGCGACCGTGGCGCACGTGGTCCCTGAACGTGGTCGTGCCGGCAAAGAAGGCACCTAGCCCACCGGTGCACCAAGTTGAAAGCTACTTACGGATCGCGGAGCGAGTCGGCGGGGAACGGCCGGCCGGCTTGGTTCAACCCCGCCGCACCCCGCCCGAGCCGGGTCTTTTGGCGTTGTGTCCCGGCGCGGAGTACGGCCCGGCGAAGCGCTGGCCCGGCTTTGCCGAAGCCGCCGCCCGCCTCTCGGACGAGGTCGGGGTGCGTTGGTTGGTGGTAGGAACCGCCAAGGACCGGGCCCATGCGCAACCGGTGCTCGAGCGTCTCGGCGCGCGCGCGCTGGACCTGACCGGCAAGACGACGTTGGGAGAGTTGGTCGCAACTTTGGAGCGGTGCGAGCTGTTGCTGACCAACGACACCGGCACGATGCACCTCGCGGCGCACCTGGGAGTGCCGACGGTCGCGGTGTTCGGGTCGACGGAACCGGCGCTGACCGGCCCGCTTGGCGCCGGGCACGTCATCGTGCGTCGCCACGTGGAATGCAGCCCCTGTTTCCTCCGGGAATGCCCCATCGACTTTCGGTGCATGCGCGAGGTCACGG
>CAXUNV010000415.1:0-3717 GCA_964252355.1 uncultured Chthoniobacterales bacterium
CATCACGGCCATCCTCGGCAGGATCCGGGCCGAAGCCGGGCTGCTGGAGTACGCCGTGGCCGGGCACACCGCGCCCTTGCTGCGCCATGCGTCTGGGGCGGTGGAAAGCCCGGCCGTCGCGGCCGCCCCGCCGCTCGGCATCGTGCCGGAACTGGACTTTCCGGTGAACGAAATCAAATTGTTGCCTGGAGACCAGGCAATTTTCTATACTGACGGCTTGGTGGAGTCGTTCAACGCCGCACGCGAACCTTTCTCGCAGGATCGAGTCCACGCCGTGCTGTCGCAACCGTGGGAGGGAGCCGCGGCGATCGTCGCAGCGTTGACGGCGGCGGAGGCCGCGCACCGGGGCGAGGTGCCACCGCACGACGACCTCACCATCTTGTCCATGGGTTTGAAATGAAGAAACGCATCGAGTTTGCCAGTCACCCGGCGAACCTTTGGCTTGTTCGCCATTGCGTTCGCCAATTTCTTCAAGGACGGGATTTCACAGGCAAAGAGGTCGATTTGATGATCTTGGGCGTCGATGAGGCGTGCACCAACATCATCCGCCACGCTTACGGTTTGGCTGAGGATCAACTCATCAGTTTGACGTTAGAGACGTCATCCTCCGGGGGGGTCCGTTTCCGGTTGCGGGATTTCGGCGAGGGCTTTGGCGGGGACGTGACGCAGCCGTCGTGCGCGCCGGGAGCGCTTCGGCCGGGCGGTCTGGGCATGCACCTGATCCGGCACGCGTTCGACCAGGTGGACTACATGCTGAGACGACGCGGCACGTTGCTGGTGCTGACCAAGCACGCCCCGCGCGAAGACGCGCTGGCCTCGACCCCCGCCATGGCTTAGGGGACGGAGGTTGCGGGTGAGTTGGAACTCGCGGGTGAGCCACCTTGATTCCAGCTTGGCGGCGTCCCCGCCCGCAGCGCTACGGCTGCGCAAGCAAGGGCCACGCGCGATGCCGCCCCAGCCTCCGCGCAGCGTTGCGGGCGGGTCGTGCCCCGCCTTGCCCTACCTTCCGGCTCCCGGCTCCCCCATTTGCCCTTTGTCACGGACCGGCATCCCGCCGTACCCTTGGCGCGGCATGCGTGAGACCAATCCCAAAGTGCTGATCGCCGATGACCAGGACGACGTGCTCGCGGCACTCTCGTTCCTGTGCACGGCCGAAGGGTACGAGGTGGCGACGGCCGATTCACCTCTGGCCGTGCTCTCGCTGGTGCGCGCCGGCGGTTTTGACCTCCTGCTCACCGACATGAACTTTGATCCGCGCGAAACTGCCGGAGCGGGCGGCTTGGAACTCGTCCGTGACGTCCTGCGGTTGGACCCGGCGCTCCCGGTCGTGGTGATGACGGCCTATGGGTCGATCCCGCTCGCGGTCGAAGCGTTGCGGGTAGGCGCCAAGGATTTTCTGCAGAAGCCTTGGAAAAACGAGCGGCTGCTCTCGATCTTGCGGACGCAATTGCAGCTCCGCCGGGCCCTCTCGCGCCAGGACCGGCTGCAGGCCGAGAACGAAGCCCTCCGTCGGGGGGCGCGGCCCGCCCGAGCCGGTTTGGTGGCATTCTCTCCGGCGATGCAGAAGGTGCAATCGATGGCGCAACGGGTGGCGCCGTCAGACGCCAACGTGCTCGTCACGGGCGAGAACGGCACCGGGAAAGGCGTGTTGGCGCGCTTCATCCATGCCCATTCCGAACGGGCGGGCGCGGCGCTCGTGACGGTCAACATGGGCGGCCTGCCGGACACCCTTTTTGAAAGTGAAATGTTCGGCCACGTCAAAGGGGCGTTCACCGACGCGCGCGCCGACCGCGTCGGCCGCTTCGAACTGGCCGATGGGGGGACGTTGTTCCTGGACGAGATCGCGAACCTGACTCCGCCGCAGCAAGCCAAGATCCTGCGCGTTTTGGAGACGGGCGAGTTCGAACGGCTCGGCTCTTCCAAGACCCTGCGGGTGAATGCGCGCATCGTCAGCGCAACGAACGCCGACTTGCGCCAAGAGATCGCCGCGGGCCGGTTCCGGGAAGACCTCTTCTTCCGGCTGAACACCATCGAGGTGCACCTGCCGGCGCTGCGGGACCGGTTGGACGACGTCCCGGCGCTGGCGGCCGAGTTCTTGGACGAACTGTCGCAACGGTACCGCAAGCGCGTGCAGCCGCTCGACGACGAGGCGCTCGCGTTCCTAAAAAGGTACCCGTGGCCGGGCAACGTGCGGGAACTGCGTCACGCGCTGGAACGCGCGGTGCTGCTCAGTTCGGACGGGCGGCTGCGGCGGGAAGACTTCGGCCTCACCGCCCCAGATACCCGGGCGTCGCTGGATGAAATGGATTTGGAAACCGTGGAAGCCCATCTCGTTCGCAAGGCGCTGGAGCGGTGTCAAGGCAGCGCCACGGACGCGGCCAAAACGCTGGGCCTGAGCCGGAGCGCGTTCTACCGGCGTCTGCAAAAGCATGGGATCAGCCCGTGAGGCATTGGACGTTGGGCGTTTGCCGTTTAGCGTTTTCGGTTTTCCGATGCGTATCGCTCGCTTCCGGAACGCCCAACGGCAAACTTCAAACCGTGAACGTATCACGCCCATGCCCACCGCCCGCGACCCTTCACCTGACCCTTGCGTGACCGAATTCGTGGAAGCCTTCCGCGAGGCGAAACATTACACGCTCAACTCCGTAGCGATCTGGATGGCGCAAGCGGAACTCGCCAGCCGAAACCCGGAATTCTACGAAAAGCTGGCTCAATCCATTTTGGAACGCTCGGCCAAGCTGCTCGCGCTGACCCGGGAGGCGGAGGAAAAGCTGAAACGGTTTGCGCCTTTCGGTTCGGAAGCAGGTCCCCTCCCCCGTTAACGATCCGGACCTGAAACCGCTTTCGGGGGCCGGGCCGTTGTGCTTTGGTGCGTATTCACCGCTTACCGTCTGATGGCAGCTGAGACTATCCGTATCCAAGGGGCACGCCAGCACAACTTGAAAGGGGTCAGCGTGGAGATCCCGCGGGAGCGCCTCGTGGTGGTGACCGGGATGAGCGGCTCCGGGAAATCGTCGTTGGCGTTTGACACGCTCTACGCGGAAGGCCAGCGGCGCTACGTCGAAAGCCTGTCGGCGTACGCCCGACAATTCCTCGACCGGATGGAAAAACCGGACGTCGACTTCATCGAGGGACTGTCCCCGGCCATCGCCATCGAGCAACGCGGGTCGGTGGCCAACCCGCGCTCCACCATCGCGACGACCACCGAGATTTTCGATTACCTGCGCGTGTTGTACGCCTCGGTCGGCCAGCCCCACGATCCTGCCACGGGCGAGAAGGTGTTCAAGCAGACCCCGCAAGGGATCGTCGACCAGATCCTGACGTTCCCGACGGAAACGCGCCTGCTGATCATCGCCCCGGTGGTGCAAGGCGAAGTGGGCGAATTCCGCGACGTGCTCGAAAAGATCAAACGCGAGGGTTTTGTGCGGGTGCGGGTGGACGGCGAAGTGGTGGAGCTGGCCCGCCCGGAGCCCGTCCGACTGAGCAAGCACGCGCCGCACACCATCGAGGTCGTCGTCGACCGTTTGGTGGTGCGGGACGGCGTCCGGGCGCGCTTGGCGGATTCGGTCGACACCGCCTTGCGCTGGGGGAACAATCGGGTGATCGCGTCCCGGCACGCCCCCGGACAGGAGGGGTGGGAAGACGTCCCGTACTCGACGGACTACTGCAATCCGAAGACGAATTTCGTTCTGCCGGAGCTTACCCCCAAGCATTTCA
>CAXUNV010000415.1:3749-4639 GCA_964252355.1 uncultured Chthoniobacterales bacterium
GCCTGCCCGGCCTGTCAGGGGTTGGGCAGCGAGTTGTTTTTTGATCCCGACTTGGTCGTGCCCGATCCGAAGAAAACGTTGGCCGACGGCGCGGTGGCACCTTGGCGCAAGGCCGCCAAACGGATTCAGGCGCTGCGCCGCGCTCAACTGGCGGCGCTCGCCCAAAAGTACGAAGCCAACCTGGAAGCGCCTTTTGAAGACCTGCCGAAAGGGATGCAAAAGGCGGTGCTTTACGGCAGCGGACAAGAACCGGTGGCGTACCTCTTCGGCGGAGGCCGCATTGAACAACCGTACGAGGGTGTGTTGGCGCAATTGGAGACGTTGCTGGCCGAGACCGACAGCGACGCCACGCGGACGCGGCTGCGGGCTTTCCAAGGCCGGCGCACCTGCCGGGTTTGCGACGGCGCGCGGCTGCGGCCCGAGTCGCTGGCGGTGACCCTGGCGGACACGGCCGGCACCGAGCACAACGTGCACGCTTTTTGCGCCCTCACGATCGCCGATGCGAAGCGGTTCTTGGAAGAACTCGCGTTGTCCAAGCACCAGCGACTCATCGCCGCGGAGGTGCTGCGCGAAATTTGGAACCGGCTGACGTTCCTGGTGGAGGTTGGGTTGGGCTACCTCAGTTTGAACCGGGAAAGCGGCACGTTGTCCGGGGGCGAAGCGCAACGGATCCGCCTCGGCACCCAGATCGGGTCCGGGCTGGCGGGCGTGCTCTATGTTTTAGACGAACCGAGCATCGGCCTGCACCAGCGCGACAACGATCGCCTGATCGCGACCTTGAAGCGCCTGCGCGACCTCGGCAACACCGTCGTGGTCGTGGAACACGACGAAGACACCATCCGGGCCGCCGATTACCTGTTGGATTTAGGACCTGGGGCGGGGCCCCGGGG
>CAXUNV010000416.1:0-4637 GCA_964252355.1 uncultured Chthoniobacterales bacterium
ACCGGCTGCACGGGTTGCACCAGGCCTTGAGCCGGCATGACCGGGCGGCGGCGGGGGACGCCGCCGACGCGCTCGCCCGCGCCGGGCCGGCTGCGGACCTCACGCTGGTGGCCAGCTTGCGCCTGGCGCAGTACGACGGCAATTGGGCGCTGGCCAACGCCGTTTGCGGGAAGCTCAACGAACGTTACCCGGCGGCGGTGCGCTGGTGGGTCGAACGCCTTTCTTCACTCGGGCGCTTGGGCGACCACGGCCAGCTGCAGCGCACGCTCGAAAACCTCCGTTCGTTCTCACACCCCGAGTTTTGGGTGGAGTTGGCCGGCACCCTTCTCTGGGACGATCGCCAAGCGGAATCGGCCAAGCTCCTGCTCCTGCGCGCGCTGCGCTTTTACCCCACGCACGCTTGGGCGCTGGCTAACCTTGCCTCCTACCACACCGCACGGGGCGAAACCGACGAGGCGTTGCTTCTCCACCGCTTGGCCGCGGCGTGCGAGGACAAAGACGAAACGTGGTGGCGGGCCCTTTTCCGGTGCGCGCTGGCGGCGGGTCGCGAGAAAGCGGTGCTGAAAAAACTCCTGGCGCGTGCCGACGAGTTTTCCCCCAAATCGATCGCGCCACTGCAGACGGCATGCGACGCCTTGATGGAGCTCGGCCGCCAAAGCGACGCGTTCGGGCTGGTGGAGGCGGCCCTGCGGCGGCGTCCAGACGATCCCGACGTCCAGCTCATGGCCGCCGAGCGGTTCATCGCGGCGGGCGATCCCTCACGGGCAGAGGCCCTGCTGAGGACCTCGGTGACCGGGTTGCACGAGGGACGCCGACGGCGGCTTCGCGCCCAGGTGGCGCGCTTGCAAGGCAACGCCGCCGAAGAAGAGCGGCAACTGCGGGAAGCCTTGCGCGAGGAACCGTCCGCGGCCGACCTGCACGACCGCTTGGCCGAATGCCTTTGGGACGGGCCGGGCCTGCCGGGGATCGTGGAACATTTCGATGCGACGGTCGCGGCGTTCCCGTTCAACGTTCCCTTCCACGAACGGCTCGTCGGTTGGACCCACCGGCTGGACGCCGCCACCGCCGAGGGACGCGCGCGGCGCTTGCTCGAGTTGAGCCCGACCAACGCCTGGGCGCACCGCACGTTGGCGAGGATTTTGCTCGACCTCGGGCGCGCCCGCGAAGCTTTGCCGCTGGCCCAACAGGCGATCGCGCTCGAACGGTCGAACGCGAACGGTTGGGTGACGCTGGGCCATGTGCAGGGAGCCTTGGGTCACGCGCCGGAAGCCGCCAACGCGTTCTGGGACGCCCTCGACCGGGACGTCGATCATCCCGCCGCCATCGGCGAACTGCTCGCCGGGAAGGCGCCGGCCAACGAACGCGCGCACCGGGCCGAACGCCTCTTCGCGCGGCTGCTCCGGCAAGGGTGCCGCGGGGAGGGCATTCTCGAATGGCGCCGCCATGCCCAGCATCTGTTCAGCACCGATTTCTTGCTGGACTGCCTGCACCAGCTGCACGTGCGGCACGCGCGCCGGCCGGAGGCTTGGTCGGCGCTGATCAACGAAATGCTCGAAGCAGGGCAGGACGGTGAGGCGGCGGACCTCGCCAAGGCCGCTTGCGGGCGCTTTCCCCTGAACGCCAGCCTTTGGCTCGACCGAGCCCGTTGCCTCCACCGCCGCCAGGATTTTGCGGCGGAAGCAGACGCCCTGCGCCGGGCTTTGGCCCTGGATCCGAACGAGGCCCAGACTTACCGCCGCTTGGCCGACGCGCAGGAGAGTGCGGGCAGGTTGGCCGAAGCGGAAGCGACCTTGCGCGAAGGCATTCGTCGCCGGCCCAAAGACCCTTATCACCACGGTTGTTTGGCCGACCTCCTCTGGAAACAGGAGCGCCAGCCGGAGGCCTGGGCCGAGCTTTGGCAGGCTCTGGAGGCGCAACCGGAGTACGACTGGGCTTGGGACCAAGTGGAGACTTGGTCCGAAAAGCCCGCAGGCGACGGGGAAACGCTCGCCCAGACGCGGGCCTTTGCCCAACGCTACCCCAAACTGATCCGGCCCGCCCTGGCCTGCGTTTCGCAGCTCTCCAACCGAGGTGACGTGGCGTCGCGCGCCGAAGCGCTGGGGATGTTGGACGGGCTGCTTGAGACGCACCCGGCCGACGTGCGGCTCCACGACTGGCGCGCCTACCTGTTGGCCAAAGGTGGGGATTATGAGCGTGCGTTGGCGGCGTGCGCTCCCGCCGTGTTTGCGGAAAAGATCCCGCCGAGGTTGCGCGCCCGCCGGGCAGCCATCGAGTGGGATGCCGGTAGGCCGGCACAAGCCATCGAAGGGATGCTCGACGCGGTCAAAGCGGAGCCGAGCAATGTTTGGAACGTGGCTAGGCTGGCCCGCTGGGCCGCCGAAACGGAAAACCACGCCGTGGCGGCATTCGCGACGGGCGAGTGGACGCGCCTGGAACCGCGGAACGCCGAAGCGTGGTACCGGCGCGGTCTGGCTTTGGAGAAGACGGGCCAACTAGGCGAAGCAAGCGCGGCCCACGCGCGGGCGCTGGAGTTGGATCCCGGGTACAAAGCCCCCGCATTGACCCTCCTCCGCAACCACTTGAACGCCGGCGCCGCGCCCAGCGCAGACGCCTTCCTCCAGAGTCTGACAAAGACGCACACCCCCGCTTTTGTCGCCGCGTGCCGCTCTCTTTACTTCGCCCGGACGGCCGAGCGTGCGCCGCGTGCCAAACTTCCCGAGTTGCGGGCCGCTGCCCTGCACGAGTGGGTGAGACTCTGCACCGACGCGCGAGGGACCGCTTGGGACCGGAATTTGGCCATCGACGCGTTGGTGGCGGCCAAGTGGGGCGAGGCCTTGGCGGCCGCGAGCAAAGGACTCCTCTTTCGAGAAAACCCCGTCCCGATGGTGGCGGAAGTTTGGGTGCGGCACGCCCCGGTGACCGATCTTATCCGCACCACCCGGTCGACCCTGCGCCGCGCCCCCACCGACTCCGCGTTACGACGGGAAGTGCTCAAGGGATTGCTGGAACGCGCCGCCGAGGCCCGTTCGCCCGTCCTGCTGGCGGAGGTTCGGCGCCGTTATCGGCGCGAGCTCCTGGCCGACCCCGTCCTTTTTGCCACGACCGGTTTTACGCTGGTGCGCTTGCGGCAATATCGAGAAGCCTACCGCTCGCTCCGGCGACTGCTCACGGCCGTCAACGGCCTCGAACCTTGGATGCTCTGGAATTTTGTCATTGCGGCGTGCGTTCTCGGCAAGGATGACGAGGCGCTGACCGCAGCGCAGCGAGCGTTGGCCCTCCCGGCCGATCACACTACGGACGGCCTCCGCGCGTTTGCCGTCCTGCTGCTCGCGGCGGCGGGCGGGCGGGACGAGGCCAGGCGTGAGGCGCAACGACTCCCCGCCGCCGGGCTCAAAACCTACGCGCGGGCGGCCGCCGTGCTGAACCGGTCGCTCCTCGAAGTTGAGGACGGTTTGCGGGCCCAGGCTGGACCGGCGGGCGCGCGGGCGCTCTGGCGCGAGTTCGGGGAACGCGTCGAGCGGGAACTGGGGCCGGAAACCTCCATCGCGACATCTCCGTTAACCCGGGCCATCTGGCGCTTGGCCCAAAAGGCCGCGAAAGGCTTGGCGCAGCAGTGGCGAGTGCCCTCCACCCGGGTGCGCCGGCCGCGCGCCTGGGGCCGGACGCGGTGGCAACCGGCAAACCGGCAAGGTTGGCGGTGGGTGTGGGCCGTGGCAGTTTTCGCAATCGCCCTGGTCCGGTCGTGCCAGCATTTCGACGATCACCGGGCACCGCAACCCGCACCGTTGCCGAGCCTGTCCGTCCCGCCCGCACCTTCGATCACGCCGTGGGTTCCGCGGCGTCCGGTACCGACGCCGACGAACATTGACAGCGCCCGGTTCGGAGCGATGATGTCGATTCCATTCCGCGGCGGGGTAGCCAAGTGGTAAGGCCGAGGTCTGCAAAACCTCTATTCATGGGTTCGATTCCCATCCCCGCCTTTTACCCGTTCAGGGAGAAAGACTTACGATGAATCCGATTGTGGGTTTTGCCCTGAGTCAGAACGGAGATTCAGAACGGATCCTTGTCAATCCACGCTTGTTTTTGTTTGGCGCGACTACCCTGCCGGGCGCCTAAAAGACCATGCACCCCTTCGTTGCGGCGCACGGGTTGACGAACCTTGAGAGCGGCCTCCTCGGCAGCGTGATCGGTGCCGTGATTGGCGGCGGGTTATCCTTTGCTGGCACCGTTTGGGTGCAGCGCCGCGAGTTTAAAGACCGAGAGACACGCCAGAGGCAGGCTGATGCCAATTTCGCCTGCGCGTTGGTTCAGGCGATTGACGCGGAATTGCGGAGTTTCCGGGACGTTTACCTTGCCGAGTCGGCGCGATTGTTGGAACACCCCGACAAGTTCGACGTGGTCGCCGTATTAACGGCGGCCGAACGTTACTTCGTCGTTTTCGATTCCAACGCCGCCGGGCTTGGCACGTTGGCGGATGCAGACCTCGCGAAGGAGATCGTTCGGGTGTACGTCCAGGCGAAAACATTCTTAGACGCATTTCGCTACTACGACCGCCTCCGCGACGACCTGCTGTCAGCGGAGAAAGATGGCAGGCACCAGGATATCAAAGACTCGCAAGAAGTAACGAGGGAGTACAC
>CAXUNV010000417.1:0-4626 GCA_964252355.1 uncultured Chthoniobacterales bacterium
CCGTTTGCCAACGGCGCGAACCATCCCCGTAGCCCGCACCACCCATGTTTGGACATTGGCGGGTCTCGCGAGACGCCTCTTGCCCTACCTGCTGAATTTTGGCTGCCGGGGCGCCTTGCCCCGCACCGGCTCCTGCGCTAGGCACGTCCCATGCCGTCCGCCGTGCTTTCGCAAGAGGTCTGGCGGGCGCGGCGCAGCACCGGGCCCGGTTGCTCCCTTGGGTGGAGGCGACGTGGCGGCGCGCCTCGCGCCAGGAGCGTCACCCGGTCTACGACTTCCTGTTTGCATACTATTCGTTCCGGCCCGGCGCCCTGCTGCAGTGGAGTCCCGGTCCGGGCGTGACCCTCGTCGGGCACGCCGCGCAGGCGGAGTTCGGTTGCCGCCGCGGTTACGTCCGGGGAGAAGCGGGCGTGACCTTGGCCGAAATCCCGGCCAGCCGTGGCCCGTACCTTCGCTGGGCACTGGCGTTTTTGGAAGCGACGACGGACCGGCCACCGCAATACAGCTGTTTTGGCCTGCACGAGTGGGCGATGGTTTACCGCGCACCGGAGGTTCGTCACCGCAGCGTGCCGTTGCGCCTCTCGACGGAGCGCATCGCTGCCGTGGTCGACGCTGGACCGCTCAGCTGCACCCATTACGATGCCTTCCGCTTTTTCAGCCGGGAAGCGCAGCCCTCCAACGCGCTACCGCTCACCCGCGAGACGGTGACGGCGCACGACCAACGCGGCTGCATCCATGTGGGCATGGACCTGTACCGGTTTGGTTACAAGGTCTACCCATGGTTGGAAGGGGAGCTGCTCGCCGACGCCTTCGAGCTCGCCGTGGCCGCCCGCGAAATCGACATGCGCGCGAGTCCGTACGACCTCCGGGCCTACGGGTTTGCCCCGATTCGGCTGGAGACGGCCGAGGGCCGCGGCGAGTACGTGGGCTTTCAACGGTCCCTAGCCGAGCGGGCGCACCCGATCCGGGCGAGGTTGTTGACCGTTTACCGGCGACTGGCCGAGGGATGCCCAAACATGGGGCACCGGTGATGCCCTGCCCCGTCCAACGGGGCATCATCGCCGGAGTTCCCTTTGCGCAATGGCTTGGTAACGGCGGTCCTGGGCGTCCACGGCCCGGGCCTGTAGCGTCTCCTGCCATTGCTCCCGGGCACCGTTCGCATCGCCCAAGGTCGCCAACACTTTGGCGTATTCAGCGTGATGGATTACCCGGTAGGGCGCCAGGGCGATCGCCCGGCGAAACTGCGCGACGGCTTCCTCTTTGGAAGCGCCGGGCAACTGGCCGTAAACCACCTGGGCAAAGCCCTTGAGCAAGGGATTGATCGTGGCTACCTCAAAGTTCCAACGCGCAAGGATCAAGTGCGCGTAATCGTTGCTCGCGTCGAGTTCGAGGGTGCGCATCGCTTCCCGGTAGACGCGCTTGGAAAGCTCCACCCGCGAACGGCTGTCGACTAGGTTGGTCATTTCCCCAATGGCCGCTGCCAAGCCGACGTGCGCCTCGGCATCGTTTGGCAGTTGTTGCACCGCGACCTCGCCGAGCCGAATGGCCTCGGCCGCGAACGCCTTGCGTTCGCTCGGGACTTGGGTGTCCTCGATCTTGCGGGTATAGAGCCGGCTCAGGCGTTTGGCCACCTGCGGGTCGTCGGCGTCTGCCCGCTGCAGCGGTCGGAGAAGGTTAAGGGCGCGATCGATGTCGCCCGCCTGTTCCGCGGCGTCGCTGCCCCGCAGGTCGGTCTCTTGCGCCTGCACGGCGAGGCCCCACGTGGCGCAGAGCCCCAAGCAAAGGTATATGTGCCTCATTCCCGACCCCGATCGAATTCCCTTGATGAACCCCTCCCTAGCAAGAAAACTGACGGCCGCACTCGGTTTCTCCGCCGTGTTCTTCGGCGCGTTTGGCGCCCACGCCCTTCGTGCCCGCCTGGAGGCCTCCGGCGCGGCCGCCTTCTGGCAAACGGGGGTGCTTTACCATCTGGTCCATGCGGTGGCGTTGCTGGCGACCATCGGCCGACCCGGCTTTTCGCGGTGGACGTTCTGGGGTTTTTTCGGCGGGGCGATCGTGTTCAGTGGGTCCCTTTACCTGTTGGCACTTACCGGGGAGCGGTGGTGGGGCGCCATCACACCATTGGGTGGGCTCGGCTTTCTCGCGGGTTGGCTCTCCTTGGCTTTTGTTAACGACCGGACGGAGGCGGGGATTTAGGCCAGGAAGAACGGATGGCTGCCTCACGTGAGGTTTGGTAAGGGAGCGCGGGCGTCCATCCGGCCTGACCTGAAGAAACGGGCGGGACGCCCGCGCTCCCTTAGGCAACCGCGAAGCCTACCCTACCGCACTTTGCCGGCCGCCTCCCGTTGGTAGGCGCGGTCCTCTGCGTCCTCGGCAGGCAACGCGAGCACCCTGGCCCACTCGGCTTTCGCCTCTGCCCGTCGCCCAGACTCGTCCAGCGCCTTCGCGTACTCCGCGTGGTAGCCGATCCGGTCGGGGGCGACGGCGATCGCCTTGCGAAAGTAGTCAAACGCCGCATCTTTTGACGCCGGCGGCAACCGACCGTAAAGGGTTTGCGCGATGCCGGCCAGCACCGGGTTCAGGGTGGCCATCTCGTAATGCCAGCGCGCCAAAACCTCGTAGGCGTCCGCGATTTTCGGGTCGAGCTGCACGCAGCGTTCCGCCTCGGCCTTTACATACCGCGAGTACTCGATCTTGGTGCGGTTGTCGACGAAGTCGGCCATCTTGCCGTAGGCGATCGACAGGGCGATGCGCGCGCGGGCTTCGTTCGGGGCTTTCGCGACGGCCCGTTGGGCGAAGGTGAGAGCGCTCTTGGCGTACGCGCGCTTTTTCCGGTTGTCCGACGTTTCGTCTGTCAGGTCCGAGTAGACCTGCGACAAGCGCCAGAGGATGGCAGGTTGGTCGGGGTTGGCGCGGTCGAGCCCCTCCAGAAGTTCGGCTGCCCGTTCGGTTTGGTTGCCGTCTTCCCAGGCGTCGGCGCGGGCGAGCTCCGCGGCGAGGTCGGGTTGCGACCGCGCGAGCGGGGCGGCTAGGAGCATGCCGAGGGTGAGGGCAATGAGCCGGGCAACGGGGCGACGGCGGCGACGGGTCAGGGGGGACCGCATGGGAGCGTACCTTAAAGGTTGCGCCGTCGCCTTCAACCCTGCAAGCCCGCGGCCGCCGTCTTGGGCGTCAGTACTCGTCTTGCGGGTTTTGGCGCGCCTCATTGAAGCGCTCCAGGGTGATCTCCCGCTCTCGGGCGTGGTCCACGATGGGCAACGGGTAGCCCTTGGCCAAGGGCGACACGGGCGGTCGCGTCAGGTCCGCCGGCCGCACGTCGCGCAGTTCCGGCACCCATTTCTTGATGTAAACGCCTTCCGGATCGTAGGTCTTGGTCTGGTTCCAGGGGTTCTGGATCCGGAAGTAAGGCGCGGCGTCTGCGCCGGTGCCGGCGCTCCATTGCCAACCGCCGTTGTTCGAGGCAATCTCGCCGTCGACCAGCTTCTGGCTGAAGAACTTCTCGCCCAGCAACCAATGCACGTGGAGGTCTTTGGTCAGGAACATGGCCACGATCATTCGCACCCGGTTGTGCATGAAGCCCGTCGCCTGCAGTTCGCGCATGCCTGCGTCTACGATGGGGAAACCGGTCTGGCCGTCGCACCAACGGCGGAACCGCTCCGCGTCGTTGTCCCACCGCAGCCGCCCAAAACCGTCGGCGAAATTGCGGTGGAGCACGTGCGGGGCGTGCCAAAGGACCTGCATGTAAAACTCGCGCCAGACAATCTCGTTGGTGAACGTCCCGACGCTGCGGCGGGCCGGGGCGTCGGCACCGTCGACGGCCCGGTCCGCCGCCGCGAGCACTTGACGCGGCGAAAGGGTTCCCCAACGCAAATCCTGCGACAGGCGTGAATTGGCGGGTTGACCAGGCAGGTTGCGCCCCTCCGCGTACCGGTAGACCGGTCCACCCATGAATCGCCGCAGCCGGCTGTGCGCGGCACGCTCGCCCGGTTCGACCACGCGGGCTTCGGGCTGCAGATCCCAATGCGCCAGGGTGGGGAGGGGATCACTGCGGACCTCGGGTGGCGTGGTCACCCGGTCGGGCTTGGGCAAGAGTGAGGCCGGCCGGCCGGCAACCCGCCAAGCGCGGGCGTACGGGCCGAAGACTTTGAACGGCTGCCCCGCTTGGGTCAGGATTGCGTCCGGAGCGAACACCGTCACGTCGACGAACCGGCGGAAGTCGACGCGCCACGCTTTTGCGAGCGTTTCCAAACGACCCTCGAGCGCCACGTCAAACGGGTCCACGCCGCGGTTGGTGAAGATGGCCTCGGCACCGGTTTCGTGAACCAACCCTTCCAGCGCTTCTTCGGCCCGGCCTGCGCGGAGGATGAGGCGTCCGCCCAACGTTTCCAAGTTCTTCGCCAGCGATTGGAGGCACCCGCAGAGGAACTCCTGGCGGCTCGGGCCGGTCCACGGGTGACGGCTTTTCCAAGTGGACAGGAGGTAAACCGGCACTACCTCCTGCGCCTCGCGGCAGGCGTGGTGGAGGGCGGTGTTGTCCGACACGCGCAAGTCGCGGCGGAACCAATGGATGGCGCGCTTCATCACGACGCTATACGCCCGCGCCGCCCGCACCCGACGCCCCCATAA
>CAXUNV010000418.1:0-4617 GCA_964252355.1 uncultured Chthoniobacterales bacterium
GTCGTGCCGGCACCCTTCGCCCGGCGGACCTGCCCCGGCATGGCAGCTTGGGAGCGCCGGCCACCGGTTTTCGCCCCACCGGGTCACCCGCGAGTTCCCGCCCCAACCAGAGGCCAGCGACCCGGAACGCTCCTCGCGTTTTGGGCTAGACAACGTCTGCGGGGTTCCCCGATGCTGGCGCGCTCATGTCGTTGGGGAAGACGGTCTCGACCTTTGCGCTGGGTTGGCTCGCGCTGATTACTCTTCTGCACGGCGCGCTCAACCTGCATTGGGTCGACGGGGTGGCGTTCCGGACGGAAAAGCCGTTCAAGGTCGGTTTTTTGCCAGTCACCTGCCACCTGACCTGTCCGGTGACCGACTTCATCAACAGACAGGTGTCAGGCCGCTCGGAGTTCGAACCGGTCCGTTTCCAAGGCTGGCCGGAACTGAAAGAGGCGTTCCTTTCGGGCGACACGCCTGCGACCTTCATCCTGGCGCCGCTCGCGATGAAGCTGCGCGAGGAGGGCGTACCCATCAAGATCGTCTACCTGGGCCACCGCGACGGCAGCGCGATGGTCGTGCACCGCGATTCGGACATTCGTCAGATCGCCGATCTCCGGGGCAAAACCGTCGCGGTACCGAACCGTTTTTCGAACCAATGGCTGCTGGTCGTGAAAGCGTTGAAGCAGCACGGCGTCGGCTTGGGCGAAGTGAAGATCGTGGAGATGCCCCCGCCCGACATGCCGGCGGCCCTGTTCAGCCGGGCCGTGGACGCCATCACGTCGGGCGAACCGTTCATGGGGCAAGCCGAATTGGACGGTTACGGCCGGGTTTTATACCTCACCAAGGACATCTGGCCAAACTTCATCTCGTGCGTGCTGGCGGTGAACGAAAACCTTATCAAGACGCGCCGGGACGCGGTGCAGCGGCTCGTCGACGGAATCGCCAAAAGCGGCCTGTGGCTCGACAGCAGTCCCGACCACCGGATGGAGGCGGCGGAGTTCGTGGCGCAGAACTATTACCACCAGAACCCGCGCCTATTGCGCTTTGTGCTGAGCAAGCCGCCGGACCGCGTCAAGTACACCAACCTAAGCATCCGCCGCCCCGACTTCGAGGAGATCGAAGCGCTCGGTCGAGAGACGGGCCTGTTAAAAGGAAAGACGGGGTTCGCGGACTACGCCGACCCGAGCTTCGTGCTGCCCGAAAGAGGCTTGGAACCTTACCGCTTCGAGTACGCCGCACATTGAAAACCTTCGCACCGGTGTTGCTGCCGTTGGCCACCCTGGCCGCGGTAATTTTCGTGTGGGACCGTGCCGTCGTGTTGACCGGGAGCGACCTTTTTCCCCGACCGTGGGAGGTGGCGCGCGGCCTCTATGAAATCGCCGCCCAAGGACTCCTGCTCAAGTACGTGGTGGCGTCGCTTTTTCGGGTGAGCGTCGGTTTTACCCTGGCGGTTTTGGTGGGCGTGCCCGCCGGGCTGGCGCTGGGCTGGTTTCGGCCGGCGTTTTTGGCGGTGAATCCGCTGATCCAAATCTTGCGGCCCATTTCACCGATCGCCTGGATCCCCCTCGCGATCCTCTGGTTCCACGTCGACGACCGCGCGCCGATTTTTTTGATCTTCCTCGCCAGCGTTTTCCCGATCATCGTCGCAGCCATCGCGGCGGTGCAAAACATCCAACCGGTGTACGTGCGGGCGGCGCGCAACTTCGGCCTGCGGGGTTTTGCCTTGTTCCGGAAGGTGATCTTTCCGGCCTGTTTGCCGCAGATCCTGACCGGGCTGCGGATCGCGCTGGGGATCGCTTGGTTGGTGGTCGTCGCGGCGGAGATGGTCGCAGTGAACTCGGGGTTGGGTTACCTGATCATCGACGCGCGGAACGCGGGCAAACGTTACGACTTGGTCGTCGCAGGCATGATCGCCATCGGGGCGATCGGTTTGGGCTTGGACCTCTTGATCCGTCGTTTGGAGGGTTTTGACGAGGTGCGCTGGGGCTACCGCCAGCGGTCTGGGGAATGGGAATGACCGAACCGACCATCCGCGCCCGCGGCGTCACCAAGGAGTTTGCCGGCAAGAAGGGGGGCGCGCCCCGGCGGGTGCTCGCGGGGGTGGATCTGGACGTTCACCCGGGGGAATTTGTCTGCATCGTTGGACCGTCCGGCTGCGGCAAGTCGACCCTGCTGAACATCGTGGCGGGTTTTATCCGTCCCACGCGCGGGGAAGTGCGGATCGGCGGCAAACCGGTGCAGGGTCCCAGTCCGGAGCGTATCTTCGTCTTTCAAGACAACGGCGTGTTCCCGTGGTTGACCGTGCGCGACAACATCGCTTTCGGCATTCGCCAGGGGAGGCGGGACCGCTTGGCGACGGTGGCGCACTATTTGAACATGGTGGGACTGCAGGGGTTTGAGGGCGCCTACCCCCACGAGTTGTCGGGAGGTATGCGGCAACGCGTCGAAATCGCCCGCGCCTTGGCGGCGAAGCCAACGACCATCTTCATGGACGAACCGTTCGGGGCGCTCGATTTCCTCACCCGGTTGAAGATGCGCGCGGACCTCACCGCCATCTGGCAGCGGGAACGTCCCACGATCTTGTTCGTCACCCACGACATTGAAGAATCGGCCCAACTGGCGGACCGCATCCTGGTGATGAGCCAGCGACCGGCGACGGTGGCGGCAGAGGTCCCGGCGCCCTTGCCGAGGCCGCGCGACCTGGATGACGTCGAGTACCTGCGGGTGCGCGACGAGGTTTTTGCGCAGTTAGGCATGAGCCCGCGGCTCGGCAGTCCGGCTTGATGATCGGCATGGCGCTTGGCCCTTCACCGCGCGGCGGACCCGTCCGGCTCATCCGGATGGATTTCCGTCATGCCGACACCCTCTCGGCCCGGTTCCCGTTGAAGGATCGCCGGATCCTTCCCGGCGCGATTCTCGAGGTGGCTCCGGACCAAGTGGCGCAGGCGGTCTACCTGGGTGCCTACGGCGACGCGTTCGGGCCCGGGCGTCACCCGCTACGTCGCGAGACGATGCCAGTCACGGCCGCGCTGGACAACTGGCCGTTTGGTCCCGAGGCGCTTTTTGAACTCGACCTTTATTTCTTGCGCACCACTCCCGTCGGCGCCGTGCCATTTTGGACCGATCGACCAGTGCCGTGGTCCCGTTTTGCCGTCGTCGTGGACCGGGCCGACGCCGGGGCGGTTTCGGTGCAGGGGGATTTCAACGCGCGCATCACCGACCCTCGCCGATTCTTGACGGAGGTGGCCGGTGCGGAGGAGGAGTTTTCGACGGATGAGTTTAGCGACTCGTTCCGTTTACGCGCTTTGGCCGCGGTGGCGGGGGCCGCGCTGGCGGCGAACTTGACTCGGGAGCGTTGGCGTCGGGAGGGGGAAACGCTTGGTCCGGCGCTCCTGCCCGCCGTCGCCGAGACGTGCCGTTCCGAATATGGCCTGGAACTGACGCGCCTGCGGCTCACCGCCGAGGATGCGCCCGTCATCCCGGCCGTGCGACCAAACCCTGGACCGGTCCTCGGCGAAAGTTTGGGGTAGGGCGCGCTTGCGCCCGAACGTCGCATGGACACACCGCTGCCGCCGCCGCCTGCCGCGCCTGGACCGTCGCTGGAAGAACTCACCGAACGGCTCATCGCCGACGTGGATCTGACCCGTGACGACATTTGGGCGGCCACCCGGCAATTGGCGGACGAGGCGGTCGATGAAGGCGATAAGGCGGTGTTTTTGGTGGCTTTGAAGACGAAGGGCGAAACGGGAACCGAACTGGGCGACTTTGCCGACGCTTTCACCGCGTTGGCGATCCGTCCCAACTTGGATCTGGGGTCCGACGACCGACCCACCATCGACCTGTGCGGCACCGGCGGCGACCGGTTGGAGTTGATCAACGTTTCCACCACCGCCAGTTTCGTCGTCGCCGCGGGGGGCGCCGTCGTCCTTAAACATGGCAACCGCGCGATCACCTCGAAATCGGGCGGGGCGGATCTGCTGGAGCAGTTCGGCGTGCCTGCCGAATGCCCCGTGCCGTTGATGGAGCGGTGCGTGCACGAACTGGGGATCGGGTTCCTCTTCGCACCCGGCTACCACCCGGCCTTCCGCGCCGTCGCGCCGCTGCGGCGCAAACTGGCAGAACAAGGGCACGCCACGATCTTCAACCTGCTCGGGCCATTGTTGAACCCGGCCCGGCCCCGGTACCAGTTGGTGGGGGTGTTCTCGCCGACGGTGTTGGAGAAATACGCGCTCGCGCTTGCCCGACTCGGCCGGCGGCGGGCGTGGGTGGTGCACGGTGAAGTGCCGGCGGGGTCGGGCATGGACGAGGTTTCCACGGTGGGAGAAACCGCCGCATACGACGTTCGGGAAGGCACGTTGACGCCGTTCCACCTCTTTCCGGAGCAGTATGGGTTGGGCCCGGCGAGCCTGCACGAATTGCGCGGCGGCACTCCCGCCCAGAATGCCCGGATCACGTACGAAATCCTCGCCGGCCAGGAACGGGGTCCCAAGCGCGACCTCGTCCTGTTGAACGCCGCTGCCGCGCTGACGATCGCGGGGTTGAGCGCGCGCGTGGAGGAAGGGCTGCGTCGGGCCGGCGAGTTGGTAGATTCAGGGGCGGCGTTGGATCGGCTGCAACGGCTGCAGCGGTTTTTTC